>CASFHJ010000112.1 GCA_949294425.1 uncultured Campylobacter sp. | reverse complement strand
TTATCTTGGTAGATGATGTGCTTACTAGTGGCTCTTCCTTTCTTGAAGCTAGGGATTTTTTAAAAGAAAGGGGAATTGAAACTTTATTTGCCCTAGTTTTAGCTGACGCGAAAGAATAAAATGCTAAAATTACAAAATATTTTTACATAAGGACTTGTATGGATTCTTTTACAAAAGACTTAGACATAGAAGAAATAGATATAGAAAATTCTATAAAGGCTTCTTATCTTGATTATTCTATGAGTGTTATCATAGGTCGTGCTTTACCTGATGCTAGAGATGGGCTTAAGCCTGTGCATAGGAGAATTTTATATGCTATGAATGATCTTGGCGTTAGCTCTAGAGCGGCTTACAAAAAATCAGCTCGTATAGTGGGTGATGTTATAGGTAAGTATCATCCACACGGAGATACGGCTGTGTATGATGCTTTAGTTAGAATGGCGCAAAGCTTTTCCATGCGTTATCCTAGCATAGATGGACAAGGAAATTTTGGCTCTATAGATGGAGACGGCGCTGCTGCTATGCGTTATACAGAAGCTAGAATGACTATCTTAGCTGAAGAGCTTTTAAGGGATATTGATAAGGATACTGTTGATTTTATCCCAAACTACGATGATTCTTTAAGCGAGCCTGATGTTTTACCATCAAGGGTTCCAAATTTGCTTTTAAATGGCTCTAGCGGTATAGCTGTTGGTATGGCTACTAATATACCTCCTCATAGCTTAAATGAGCTAGTAGATGGCTTAATCCACCTTTTAGATAATAAAAACACAAGCTTAGAAGAGTTGATGACTTTCATAAAAGGACCAGACTTTCCAACCGCTGGTATAATATATGGCAAAAAGGGCATAATAGATGCTTATAAAGAGGGTAGGGGTAGGGTAAAGGTTCGTGCAAAAACTCATATAGAAACAAAGATGAACAAAGATGTAATAGTCATAGATGAGCTTCCCTATCAGACAAATAAGGCAAGACTTATAGAGCAAATCGCTGATTTGGCTAAGGATAAAACCATACAAGGCATAGCTGATATAAGAGATGAGAGCGATAGAGAGGGTATTAGAGTAGTTATAGAATTAAAAAGAGATGCTGATACAAGAGCTGTTTTAAATAATCTTTTTAAATCAACTGCTATGGAAAATACCTTTAGCATAATAATGCTTGCCATACACAACAAAGAGCCAAAAATCTTTTCTTTACTTGAGCTTTTAAATTTATTCTTAAATCACAGAAAAACGGTGATAATAAGAAGAAGCATTTTTGATTTGCAAAAAGCCAAGGCAAGAGCGCACATACTAGAGGGTTTAAAAATAGCTCTTGATGATATTGATAGAATAATAAATATCATAAGAGCTAGTAAGGATAATGCTGAGGCAAAAGAAGCTTTGATTTCAAATTTTTCACTTAGCGAACTTCAGGCAAATGCTATTTTAGATATGAGACTTGCACGTTTAACAGGACTTGAAAGAGAAAAGATAGAAAATGAGCTAAAAGAGCTAAGACTTGAGATCGAGAATTTAGAAAATTTATTAAAAAGTGAAGGCAAGATAGAAGCTCTTATAAAAGAGGAGCTTTTAGAAATAAGGTCTAAATTTGATGTGCCAAGATTAACGCAGATAGTAGATGAGATAGAGGAAAGAAGCGATAAAAGCACACAACCAAATATCAATGTAGTAGTTACAATAACAGAAAAAGGTTATATAAAAAGGGTTGATAGCAAAATTTATGAAAGACAAAAAAGAGGAGGCAAGGGCAAACTAGCTCTCACCACTCATGAAGATGATTTTATAAAGCATTTTTTTACTGCAAATACTCATGATGTTTTAATGTTTGTAACCAATAAGGGTCAGCTTTATAAAAAAGATGTCTTTAAGATAGATGATGCTAGCAGAACCTCTATAGGACGCCATATATCAAATGTTCTTGAAGGCTTTGACAAAGATAAAGAAAAGATAATGACGGTAATTTCTGCAAATGATGATTTTTCAGATAATAAATCTTTGTGTTTTTTCACTAAAAATGGGATAATAAAAAGAACAAATTTAAGTGAGTATAAAAGCAATAGAACAAATGGAGTAAGAGCCATTAATTTAGACGAGGGCGATGAGCTTGTGGCAGCCTTTGTTACTGAAAAAGATGAATTTGATGGTCTTGAGAATTTTAGTTTTGATGATAATTTTAATTCTAAAATGATTTTTATAGCCACCAAAAAAGGTATGTGTATTAAATTTCCTCTTGCAAGTGTAAGAGAGATAGGAAGAGTTAGTAGAGGCGTAACTGCTATAAGATTTAAAGAAAAGGACGATGAGGTTGTTGGAGCTGTCCTTGTTGAAAATAATGAGCAAGAAATTCTAAGCATAAGCAAAAAGGGCATAGGAAAAAGAACTAATGCTGGAGAATATAGACTTCAAAATAGAGGAGGCAAGGGGCTTATTTGCATGAAGCTTACTGATAAGACTAAGGATTTAGTAAGCGTTTTAACCGTGGAAGAGAATGCTGATTTAATGGTGGCTACAAGCAGTGCAAAGACCATAAGGGTTGATATGCAAGGTATTCAAAAATCAAGCAGAAACACCATAGGAGTAATAGTTGTAAATGTAGAAAATGACGAGGTTATAAGCGTTGATAAATGCCCTAAACAAAATGATGAAAATGACGATATTGATGAAGATACACGAGGTGAGAATCTGTAAATTTTTGGAACAGATCTTGCTTTTAAATCTCAAATACAATATTTTGAAGGTTGAAAAATGAAAAGGACGATTTTGCTCTTTAGCGTAGCTTTGCTCTTTAGTGCTTGCGTTGTTTCTCCTAAGAATTCTGGGACAAATTCACAAGCTGTTAGTAGAATTTCAAATGGCACAAGTGCTTCTAATTCTACTTCAAATTCATTATTAGCTTCTTTAGGAGGTGCTAATAATGCAGATGTTGTTGTTCAAAAGGTAGACAAAGATGATGTTAGAGACATCATAAGGCAAGAAAAGATGTTAGCCTTTGATAACTCAGAAAGTGAGTTAACATTTGCCGCAGTTGGAGAGGGCATAGCTCCTATGAATACAGTTTCATCAGCCCAAGCTCTAGCCTTGGCTAAAAGAGCGGCAATAACTGATGCTTATCGTCAGCTTGCAAGTAAGCTTTATGGCGTTAAGATCAATGGTAAAGATACCGTAAAAGACGCTATGCTCGGTAGCTCAACTATAACATCACAGGTAAATGGACTAATTAAAAATGCTAGTGTTATAGATGAGAGCTTTAATCAAGGACTTTACAGAGTAAATGTAGAGCTTAAGATAGATGAAAGCAAGTGGAAAGAGCTCTTCTCTTACTAAGCATACTTTTTTTAAAGCTTTTTGCCCAAGATGAGTTTATATTTTGGGCAGAGCTTAATACTAAAAATCACATACTTTTTCATCAAAAAGAAAACTTATCCCCTGCTATGACTAAGAGCGAGGATTTTACTCAAGAATACGTATGCGATATAGCTTATGAAGATGAGGATTTAAAATATCTGCAAAAAACTGAGCTAGGACTTTTTGATGATGATATGCCAAAAGAATTAAAGCTTCGTTTTTTAACTTCTCACAAAGGTGAGCTTATGGATTGTTTTAGCTCTGTAGATGTGAAAGTTAGGGATTTTGTGCAAAATTCTTTCATGAAGGCAAGCACTTCTACTTATGTTAAATTTTTACCTCTTAGATTTAGCGTAATTTTTTCACAGGATAAGGCAGTGATTTATCTTTTAAAAAAGGATTAATTACTTTTTGCAATAATATACAAAGGTTGGCGGGATATTTTGCCATATTATTTTTGAAATTTTAACCTCTGTAAAAAATTTATATAAAATCTTTTTAAAAATATATGCTCTAGAATTTGGT
>CASFHJ010000111.1 GCA_949294425.1 uncultured Campylobacter sp. | reverse complement strand
TTGCTCTATTAATTCTATGGTTTTTTCATCTATATTATAAGGAGGTAAGGAACAAGCACTATCTCCTGAGTGGATCCCAGCTTCTTCTATGTGCTGCATAATCCCTCCTATGTAAACGTCTTTTCCATCACTTATGGCATCTACATCAAGCTCTGTGGCATTATCTAGGAATTTATCTATAAGTATGGGGCTTTTATCGCTCACTTCTATGGCTTCTTTCATGTAAAGATTTAATTCTGCCTCATTATAAACTATACGCATGGCTCTACCACCTAAAACATAGCTAGGTCTAACAAGCACAGGATAGCCTATATCACTTGCCTTAGAAAGAGCCTCGCTTATGCTTTTAGCACTTGAATTTTTAGGCTGGGCTATGCCTAGTTTTGCTATGAAGTCAGAAAATTTTTGTCTATCTTCTGCTAGATCTATTACCCTTGCTGAGGTGCCTATTATCTTTGTGCCAAATATAGAAAGCTTTTTAGCAAATTTTAAGGGCGTTTGTCCCCCAAAATGAACTATCAAACCATCTGGCTTTTCCTTTTCTATCACGGCTCTTAAATACTCAAATTCTATAGGCTCAAAATAAAGCTTATCGCTTATATCATAATCTGTTGAAACGGTTTCTGGGTTACAATTATACATTATGGTTTTAAGCCCTAAATCCCTTAAAGCAAAGGAGGCATGCACGCAAGCATAATCAAATTCTATACCCTGACCTATGCGGTTTGGACCACCACCTATTATCATGATCTTTTTTTCATGTTTTTCTTTCTTATCCTCACTTAGGCTTTCTTGCATAGGAGAAAAACAGGAGTAATAATACGGAGTAAGAGCCTTAAATTCACCAGCACAGGTATCTACCTCGTTAAAAATGCTTAAAATACCTAGCCTTTGTCTTTTGTGGTATATATCATTTTCACTTAGATCAAGATTATCCTTTTGATTTATTAGCTTTGCTATCATCTTGTCAGAAAAGCCCATGGTCTTAGCCTTTCTAAGCAGGACTTTATCATTTAGTATATCCATATCTATTTTTGTTTCAAAGTCTGTTATTTCTTTTATTTGCTGTAAAAACCACTTATCTATTTTGCAAAGATCATAAAGCTCATCTATACTAAAGCCCTCTCTAAAAGCCTGTGCTATGCAAAGTAGTCTTTTTTCATTGGGATTTCTTATCTTAAAGATTAGCTCATTTCTTTTCATCTTAAGAATTTCAAAGCCGCTTAAGCCTCTTTCTAAGGAGCAAAGTGCCTTTTGTATGCTTTCTTTAAAGGTAGCTCCTATAGCCATAACCTCGCCAACACTCTTCATCGCAGTGCCTAAAATTTCACTAGCTTCTGGGAATTTTTCAAAGGTAAAACGTGGAATTTTAGTAACTATATAATCAATTGCTGGTTCAAAAGAAGCCGGAGTAAGTGTTATATCATTTTTTATCTCATCTAAAGAAAAGCCAACAGCTAAAAGAGTTGCAACCTTTGCTATAGGATAGCCTGTAGCCTTACTTGCCAAAGCACTTGAGCGAGATACTCTAGGATTCATTTCTATAACTATCATGCGTCCATCTTTTGGATTTATGGCAAATTGCACGTTAGAGCCGCCCGTATCAACTCCTATCTCTCTTAGTATAGCAAAGGAGGCATTTCTCATCACCTGATATTCTTTATCAGTAAGCGTTAGTGCAGGAGCAACCGTTATGCTATCTCCTGTGTGAACTCCCATGGGGTCTAAATTTTCTATGGAACACACTATAATGCAGTTATCGTTTTTATCTCTAATAACTTCCATTTCATATTCTTTCCAGCCAAGCAGGGATTCTTCAATCAAAATTTCATGTATGGGCGATAAGGATAAAGCTGAGTTTGCAAGCTCTTTAAATTCATCTAAATTATAAACTACGCCACTTCCAGCACCACCTAGAGTATAAGAGGCTCTTATCATCAAGGGAAAGCCTATTTCATCGACAGCTTTTAGGGCTTCATCGTAGTTGTAAGCATACATAGACTTAGGCAAATCCATGCCTATTTTTTTCATACACTCCTTAAAAACCTGTCTATCCTCGCCTTTTTTTATGGCTTCTGGCTTTGCACCTAAAAAGATTAAATCCTTAGCTTCCTTGCTTTCATACACAGCCATAGCAACGTTTAGAGCCACTTGTCCTCCCATGGTTGGCAAGATAGCATCTATTTTTTCTTGTTTTATTATCCTTAAAATGCTTTCCTTTGTTATAGGTTCTATATAGGTAGCGTCAGCAAATTCGGGATCTGTCATTATTGTAGCTGGGTTTGAATTTATCAAAACCACCCTGTATCCAAGCTCTTTTAAGGTCTTAGCAGCTTGCGTTCCAGAGTAGTCAAACTCACAAGCCTGTCCTATGACTATAGGTCCACTTCCTATGAGTAAAAT
>CASFHJ010000110.1 GCA_949294425.1 uncultured Campylobacter sp. | reverse complement strand
ATTTTAAATCTGGGATTTTTTCCTTTGTCTTAGCCAGAGTATTTAATTTATGATGCTTGTAGCAGTGAATGCAAGTAAAGGCGAAAACTGCTATAACCGTGTTTGTTTCATCTTTTAAATTTTTATTCAGCTTTTCGTATTCCTCTCCCATGCTGATCGCACTTAGCTTGTATGAAAAGAGTAGAAAAAGCAAAAAAACAGAAAAAAAATTATTAGCTTTCATTTTTTAAACCTTTCAAAGAGATATTAGTATTTAAGTCTTATAGTAGCATTTTAAATTTAACTTAGCATTAATAATATAAGCATTTAAAGAAAACAATAGCCTTGAAAAAGCTATATTTTTGCAAAAAATTGAATAAAAATCTTGCAAAAGCCCAAAATATATGCTAGAATTAGGCACATTTTAAATTACACAAGGAGCTTTGTATGACTAAAGCAGATTTTGTTTCAAAGGTTGCCCAAATTTCAGGGCTTACAAAGAAAGACGCCACTTCTGCGGTTGATGCTACAATCAATGCTATAACAGAACTTTTGGCTAAGGGAGATAGCATCAGTTTTATAGGTTTTGGAACTTTCTCTACAACTAAAAGAGCAGCTAGAACTGCTAGGGTTCCAAGCACTGGTAAGACTATACAAGTTCCAGCTACAAAAGTTGCTAAATTTAAGGTTGGTAAAAATCTTAAAGAAGCTGTATCAGGCGGTAAGGTTAAGAAGAAAAAATAGTAAAATATTTTTTGATTGAGCCGAATTTTACGGCTCTTTTATCTATTCTTTAACTATCTTGCCCTTTTATTTTTTTGAAAGGTTTTCTCATGAAGGTTTACTCAAGCGTAAGTGATATGATAGGAAATACTCCTATATTATCTCTAGGTTCATTTGCTAAGAATTTATATGCAAAATGTGAATTTTTCAATCCTAGTCATTCTATAAAGGATAGGGCTGCTTATGCCATGCTAAAAAAGGCACTTGACGAAAAAATCATAAATCAAGATAGCACTATTATAGAAAGCACCAGTGGTAACACAGGTATATCTTTGGCTATGATTTGTGCTTGTTTAAACCTAAAATTTATAGCCGTGATGCCTGAGTCCATGAGCATTGAAAGAAGAAAGATGATGGCTTTATTTGGTGCAATTTTAGAGCTTACACCTGCTAGTGAGGGTATGAAAGGAGCTTATAACAAAGCCCTAGAACTTAGAGATAAGATAAATAATTCTTTTATCCCATCTCAGTTTGAAAATATAGCTAATAAAAATGCACACAGAAATGGCACGGCTTTAGAAATCCTAAGGGACTTGGATAATAAAATAGACATCTTTGTTGCAGGCTTTGGAACGGGTGGCACTATAAGCGGGGTTGGAGAGGTTTTAAAAGAAAAACTTTCCTCTGTTAAGATAGTAGCTGTAGAGCCAGAGGCATCGCCTTTGTTATCTCAAAATAAGGCTGGTCCTCATAAAATTCAAGGCATAGGTGCTAATTTCCTACCAGCTATACTAAATAAAGATGTTATAGACGAGATAAAAACGGTTAGCAATGAAAATGCCATAAGTACAGCTAAAAAACTTGCAAAAAGCGGGATAATGGTTGGAATTTCAAGCGGTGCTAATGTTTTTGTAGCAAGTGAGATAGCTAAACAAAACCCAGATAAAATAGTGCTTACTATGCTAAATGATACCGCAGAAAGATACATTTCAACTGATTTATTTGCAGACTTATTGTAAAAATAACCTAAGCCTTTGGCTTAGGTTCTTACTAGAAAAATTATCTATTCTTTCCACAAAGTTTGAATTATCAAATAAAAATAAATAAGAGCTATGAGCCACGCTATATTTTAATAAACTATCTTTTTGTGCTATCTTTTTATATATTACCCCGTATCTTTTGCTTAGATCCTCTAAATCAATTTCATTTTTTGATAGTAGAAAAATAGAGTTTTTATAAAAATATCTCAACCACTCTGTGGAGGAGGCTATATCTTTATCGTTTTCCAAGTCAAGTGATATAAGCAGTATTTTTACATCTTTATTTATTTTTTTAAGTTCCTTACTTAGCAAAGAAAGTGTTGCAGGGCAGACGTCAGGGCAGTTTGTGAAGCCAAAATATATGATTATCTTTTCATTGTTAAAGTCTTTTAAGGTGTAAGTTTTATTATTTTCTCCAAGTAAGTTAAAATCATATTTGTATTTTTTTTCTTGAAAAAAAAATATAGCAAGTAAAAATAGCAAAAAAATACCTAATAAAAACAAGGATTTTTTCATCTTTTTACCTCAAAGTCAAAGGCTAAATTTAAAGCCCTTTCACCCTCAAGCAAAGATAACCTATATCTCATAATATCAAGAGGACAAGAGCTTATAACTACATCACTTTTATACAAATTTTCACCTATTTTTTCAAATTTTAATAAAATATCGCCCATATACATATTAAGACCAAAAAGTTTGGCTTTTAAGTCCTTATAATCTCCTAAATTTTCTATAAAAATTTGAAATTCATTCATAGGAAGTATAGGTTTTGCAGAGCTTTTTATTGATATATTTTTATCATTTATTAAAAAAGAACAATCATTAGAGCTCAGATCACAATAAAAAACCAAGTCCTCATTATTAATTCCTAGCTTTTTATAAAAAAATACTGCAAAAAGTATCAATAAAACAAGACTTAAAAGATAAATTTTTTTATAAAACACTTATCTGCTTTTAATTTCTATTTTCTTTACGCTTACTATGCTTTGATTATCAAAGGCTAGTTTTAGCTCTATCTTAGTATCTTTTGTAATGGGTTTTTTTAGATTTAAAAGCATTATATGTTCATGCTTTGGCTTTAGTTCAAGCTTTGACTTAGCCTTTATAGTCATTTTATCTACCTT
The DNA here is from genome assembly GCA_949294425.1 of uncultured Campylobacter sp. Lineage (GTDB taxonomy): Bacteria > Campylobacterota > Campylobacteria > Campylobacterales > Campylobacteraceae > Campylobacter_D. The sequence continues at coordinate 6,950 of CASFHJ010000110.1, read as the reverse complement.
CATCATATGAGTATGATTATCCTCTTTGCTATGAGTGTGTAGTTCGACATGATCGCTTATATTGCTACTTGCACTTAATAAATTTATATCCTTATCTCCTAAATTTTCTATACTTAGAAAAACTGCTCCATTTTTTGCATTTGTAGGACTTTCGTAGCTAAAAGCATCTTTTATTCTTATATCTTTTGCATGCAAAAAAGCACTGCAAATAAAGATAAAAAATAGTATTTTTTTCATATCTTTAATACCTTTCTTTAAAAATAATAAATTTTTATACTAAGTTGTTAAAAAAAACTAGTATAATGTTTTTTGATTATACATATTTTATGTTAACTTAAATACCTAAGGAAAATTTTTATGTTTAAAAAAATATTTTTTGTTTTATCTTTATCTTTTTGTTCTTTATTTGCTAGTGATTTGGCTAGAATTTATCTTAATGAAGGTATAGAAGCTGTTGAAAAAGTGCTTGAGAAAGAATTTAGTAATAAGAATTTTTGGCTTACAGAACTGGAGGGAAAAGATCTTTCTTTGGGTTATTATTCTAATAGAACCGCCGTTGTGCTTACAAATAAAACAGATAAAACCTTAAAAGTCTTTGTTTATGATAATGGAAGCTTAAAAGAGCTCTTTAGTCAAAGTAACGTTTTAACAGGTCTCATGGGTGATAAGCAAAAAGAGGGTGATTTAATAACTCCTGTTGGCTTTTATAATTTAGGGGTTAAATTTGATCCTAAAAATACCTACTATGGTCCTTTTGCCTTTGCAACAGATTATCCAAACATGTTAGATAGAGTAAATAATAAAACAGGTGGTGGGATTTGGATACATGGTTACCCAATGGATGGCACTAGAATTGATGAGTATAAGACTAGAGGCTGTATAGCCTTGCATAATCATATATTAATAGACTTTGCAAAGGTTATAGATAATGAAAAAAATGTCTATGCCATGACTGAAAATAAGGAAGTCTTTAGAACAAACAAAGAAGAAATTGCAAGTATTATGGCTGCTCTTTTTGCATGGAAAGATAGCTGGACTATCAATGATATAAAAACATATTTAAATTATTACGATGAGCAAAAATTTAAAAGATTTGATAAGAGCTCCTTTAAAGAATTTGCTGCTATGAAGAGGATTATTTTTTCAAGAAATGAGGATAAAAAGATAAAATTTTCAAATATTAGCATAAGCCCTTATCCAAATTTAGATAATGAAAAAATGTTTAGAATAACCTTTTATCAGGACTATCGCGCTACAAATCATACCTTTAGAGGAAATAAGCTTCTTTATGTAAAGCTCGATGAAAATGGGCAGATGAAGATACTAGCAGAAAGATAATGGCTTTAATAAGGCTTGATAAAAAAGCTTATGAACACAATCTAACTTTAATAGCCTCAAAGGCTGGAGGCTTTGATAGGATTATTTGTGTACTTAAGGACAATGCCTACGGGCACGGGGACTTTTTAATAGCTCCTCTTGCTAGGTCTTTAGGAGTAAAGTTCGTAGCCTTTAGAAATGAAGATGAAGCCTTAAAATTTAGTGATTTATTTGATAATATACTCATCTTATCTCACATACCAAATTCTAAAGAAAATGAAAACTTCATCTATGCCTTAAATTCAAAAGAGCACTTATATAAATATAAAAGCGGGACTAAGCTACATATAGCCATAGATACAGGAATGCATAGAAATGGAATTTCTTTAGATGATATAGCCTTTATCTTTAAGGAGGCTAAAAATTTAGGGCTTGATATACTTGGCTTATTTACTCATTTTGCTTCCTCTGATGAGTATGATGCCTCATTTTTTGTGCAAAGAGAGAAATTTAGACAGGCTAAAAAGATAGCGCAAAGCTTGAGTTCAAAAAAACTTTCTTTTCATTCTCATAATTCCTCAGCTCTTTTTAGAAGTGCTTTTTTAGATGATGATGAGCTTTGTAGGGTAGGGCTTGTGCAGTTTGGTTATTGTGCCTTTGAAAATTCTTTAAAAAAGGTTTTAAGCCTTTATGCACACAAGCTTAGTCAAAGAATTTTAAGAAAAAACGAGGCTCTGGGTTATGGCTTAAGATTTTTTGCAAAAGAGGATATAAATATAGCAACTTATGATCTTGGTTATGCTGATGGTTTGTTTAGATATGATGCTAGCGCGCAACTTTTACTGGCAAATAAAAAGCCCATACTTGGTAAGATGTCTATGGATAGCTTTTCTTGGGAGGATTTTGGAGATGAGCTTTGCGTTTTTGATGATGTTAGCTCTTGGGCGAAATTTTTTAATACCATAGAGTATGAAATCTTGGTTAAGTTAAATTCAAAGATAAAAAGAGTCCTATCTTAATGCTAGATGAGAGGGTTTTAAAATATATAAAAAAACACAAACTTTTAGCTTGGGCTATGCAAGATGAAAAGGGAGTTTACATAGCAAATGCCTTTTATGCCTTTGATGAAAAAAATCTAAGTTTTTTGATAGCCTCTCACAGCGATACAAAGCATATAAGATTAGCAAGGATAAATCCAAACATAGCCATAAATATAGCAAAGGTAGATAAAATAGCCTTTTTAAAGGGTTTACAAATAAAGGCTATTTTTTTAGAGGCTACTAAGGAGCAAGAAAGCTTGTATTATAAAAAATTTGCCTTTGCTAGCTTTTCTATGGCTAGTATCTTTGCACTTAGGATACAATACTTAAAATTTAGCGATAATACCCTAAGTAAAAAGATAGAATTTAAGCTAAATTTTTAGCCTTATCTTGCCTTTAATTAAGCTTTTTAAGCTAGTATTTTACACTAGGATATTTTAAGGGAAGTTATGATAAATGTCATTTATGCTCTTTTTTTTAGAGAGTTAAAGACTAGATTTGGTAAAAATAGAAGGCTTGGTTATGCCCTAGTTGTAGCTGAGCCCATGATACAGGTTGTGGTTATAACTAGTGTTATCACAGCCATTAGAGAGCATTCAAGAACTATTATAATGCCTCAAGGAATTTCTGTATTTATGTTTTTAGCTGTTGGAATAATACCTTTTTTTATGTTTAGAAATATCTTAACTCAGCTAATAGGAGGCATACAAGCAAATTTAGGTCTTTTTGCCTATAAGCCAGTAAAACCCATACATGTTTTCATAACAAGAACCTTGCTTGAGTCCTTTATCTTCTTTTTTGTAATACTTATAGTTTTATTTTTAGCACAATGGGTTTTTGGAATTTATGCCATTCCAAAGCATTTTTTAGAGGTGTATTTGTGCTTTGTTTTATTAGCCATAAGTGGCTTTTGTCTAGGGCTTTGTCTTACTATCTTAAATCATTTAGTAGAACCAAGTAGGAAAATCCTGCCATACACTGGCATAATACTTTACATACTTTCTGCTATCGTATATCCTATATGGATAGTTCCTCAAAGCATACTTGATGTCTTACTTTATAACCCTTACATACACATAACAGAGACCCTAAAGATGAATTATTTTGAAAACTACCCAGTAACACAGGGCATAGATATAACTTATCCTATATTATTTAACCTAGTGCTTTTATTTATAGGGCTTTGGTTTTATTATTATAAAAGACAAGAACTAGCAGCGGATCCACTATGATAAAGCTTGATAATATAACTAAATTCTATACCTTAAGTTCTGGTAAAAGGCATTATATTTTTAGGGATTTTAGCTTTGAATTTCCTGAAAATTGCAGCATAGGGCTCATGGGTAAAATTGGAGCCGGAAAATCAACTCTTATGAGTCTTTTAAGCGGAGCGGAGGTGCTAAATAAAGGCAAGATAATCACAGATAAAAGGATTTCTTGGCCCCTTGGTCTTGCAGGAGGCTTTCAAAATTCCTTAACCGCAAGGGATAATGTAGCCTTTGTGGCTAGGGTTTATGGTTATAAGGGTAGGGCTTTAAAAGAAAAGATTAAATTTGTAGAGGACTTTGCGGAAATAGGTAAATTTTTTGATGAGCCTATGGGAAATTACTCAGCTGGTATGCGTTCTCGCATAGGCTTTGGTCTTTCTCTGGCTTTTGACTTTGATTATTATTTAATAGATGAGGCTGGTGCAGTTGGTGATCCATCTTTTATACAAAAATCAAGAGAGCTTTATGAAAAAAGACTTTCTACTTCAAATGTTATAATGGTATCTCACATAATAGGCGAGATAAAGAGGTGGTGCAATAAGATAGTCTTGCTTCATGATGGTATAGTTGATGTATATGATGATGTAGATGAGGGTATAGCTGCTTATCAGGGTAAGATAGCTCTAAAAAGCAATAAGATAGGATTTAGCAAATGAATAATAAAGATCTTTTAAAAAAGATAGATAAAGAAAAAATCATAGCTAAATTTAGAGAGTTAAAAGCCAATAGAACCTTTAGCACTATAAAAAAGAAAGATTTTTGGCAAAAACTTAGAGATCTTTTATCATTTAATAGCTATAAATCCGTATTTTTTTTAATGTTTTTTGTGCTTATTTATTATGCCTTTATAGCTGCACCAAGATATGTAAGCGAGGCTTATATAAGTGTGCGTTCAGCAGGAGAAAATCAAGGATCATCTTTAAATGGCTTAAGTGCCTTAATAAGCCCGGGAACCGTAAATTCAAATGAGGATTTAATCTTTTTAAAAACTTATATCACTTCTTTAGATATGCTAAAAATTTTAGATGAAAAGATAGCTATAAGAAAGCTTTATGAGGAACAAAAACTTGACTTTATCTTTAGACTTTATGAGAATGATTCTCAGGAGACTTTTTTAAATTTTTATAGATCTAGGGTTAGGGTTATTGAAGAAACTGGTATGTTAAAACTAGAGGTTGAAGGTTTTAACCCAGAACAAGCACATAAGATAGCCTCTGCTATTTTAGAAGAAAGTGAAAAATTTGTTAATGAAATCTCGCATAAAAGTGCTAGAGAGCAGCTTAAATTTGCTGAGAATGAGTTGCTAAAATATAGAGATGATTATCAGCAATCAAGAGATAAGCTTATAAGTTTTCAAAACGAACATGGGGTCTTTGATCCCTTGCAAGAGGCTGAAAGTAGGGCATCTTTTACGGCTGAAATGGAGGCTGATATAGCTAAAAAAGAAGCTCAGCTTTTAGCTATGAGATCTTATATAAATGATGATGCACCCCAGCTTGTTACGCTAAGAGCTGAGATAAATGCCTTAAAAGAGCAATTAGAAAAAGAAAAGCAAAAGGTGGTTTCTAATTCTACAAAAAACCAGCTAAATAATTTAGCTTCTGATTTTCAAAAACTAAGCTTAGAAGCAGGTTTTGCTGAAAGTGCTTACAAGACAGCCTTAAGCTCCTTTGAAACCACACGTATAGAGGCTATTAGAAAGCTTAAACATCTTGTCATAGTGCAAAATCCAAGTTATCCAGAAAGCGAGAGCTATCCTAAAAAAACTTATAATATCATTAGTATTTTTGTTATCTTAAGCTTGGTTTTTGGTGTTTTAAGGCTTATAAAAACTATTATAGAGGAGCATAAGTATTAGCATGAAAAGATTTGTTCTGCCCTTTATTTTACCATTTTTTATTTATGCAGTCGATATTTCTAATATAGCAGGAGGTGCTAGTTCCGCTGTAGTTTTAGAGGAGACTAACTCATCAAGCCAAACAAGCTTACAAAAGGAGTTAAGCCTAGCTCCTGAAAGTCAAGTTTTTGGTCATCATCTTTTTAGTGGAAATTTTACCCAAAGCACGCAGCATATATATAACCCTGACTATAAGATAGCTGTTGGCGATGTTATAAGCCTTAAAATTTGGGGAGCTGTTAGTTATGAAAATAACTTACTTGTCGATTCTCAAGGAAATATCTTTGTGCCTCAAGTTGGTGCTATAAGGGTTTTGGGTGTAAAAAATTCAGACTTATTAGCACTTATACAAGCTAGTGTTTCTAAAATTTACAAAGACAATGTTTATGTTTATGCTGATATGAATGCTTATCAAAATGTTTCTGTCTTTGTTACAGGCTCTGTGAATTCCCCGGGTCTTTATAAGGGCTTAAGCTCTGATTCTATTATCCAGTATATAGACAAGGCTGGGGGGATAAATCTTGACTATGGTTCTTTTAGATACATACAAATTTTAAGGGATAATAAAATTTTAGCAAATATAGATTTGTATGATTTTTTACTAAAAGGAGAGCTTAAGCTTTTTGCTTTTAGAACAGGAGATGTTATACTTGTATCCTCTCTTAAAGGATATGTTAGTGTAAGTGGAGATGTGCAAAAACCTTTTAGATTTGAGTTAAAAGACGAAAATTTATCCTTGCAAGATCTCTTTGTTTTAGCTGGTGCAAAGCCAATAGTTACAAATGCCATAGTTAAATCTTACTCAAATAATCACATAGAAGACATTAGATCTTACGCAAGAAAAGATTTTTCAAGTATTTTTTTAAAAAATGCTGATGAGGTAGAATTTCGTCCTGATTATAATGCTAAAAATATAAATATCCGCATAGAAGGAGAGCATAGCGGACAGCATTTTATGGTTCTTAAAAAAGGCACGAGCTTAGATGAAGTAGTTAGCAATATAATTACAAACTCACAATCTGATATAAATTCTGTTCAAGTTTTTAGACGCAGTGTGGCTTTAACGCAAAAAAAACTCATAGAAGCGCAGCTTAAAGAGCTAGAAACATTAGCCCTAACCGCTCCTTCTGTAAACTCAGAAGGTGCTGCTATAAGGGCAAATCAAGCAAGAACTATACTTGATTTCATAGAAAGAGCAAAGCAAGTAGAGCCAAAGGGGCAAATCATCATAGATAGCCCAAAGGCTTATAAAAACGTTCTTTTAGAGGACGGAGACTTAGTCGTTGTGCCTAGTAAAAATAACCTCATAATAGTTCAAGGCGAGGTTTCCCTGCCCGGATCCTTTGTTTATACACCTTCTAAAAAGCTTGATTATTACGTAAATTTAGCTGGTGATTATAGTGATAGTGCAGATACTTCAAAGGTTCT
>CASFHJ010000109.1 GCA_949294425.1 uncultured Campylobacter sp. | reverse complement strand
TTATTATAATGCCTTTATCTTTGACTAAAACTAGAGTGTTTGCTGTGCCTAAATCTATCCCCATATCGCTAGAGAAAAAGCCAATAATTTGGTCAAGTATCATTTATCCAACCCTTTTTGTTTTTATAAATAAAGGCTTTGCACCTTCTTTAACTACATCTTTTGTTATGATTATATCATAATTTTTATACTCTGGCAGCTCAAACATTAAATCCACCATCAGTTCTTCTATGATGCTTCTTAAACCTCTAGCCCCTGTTTTTCTTTCCAAAGAAAGCCTTGCTATTTCCCTTAGAGCTTCGTCCTCAAATTTTAAATTTACCGAGTCTATGGCAAAAAGTTTTTGGTATTGTTTTATGATGGCATTTTTTGGCTCTGTAAGAATTCGTATCATATCATCTTCGTTTAATTCATTCAGGGAAGCTATCACGTGAAGTCTACCTATGAGCTCTGGTATTAGACCAAAATGCACTAAATCATCAGGCTCTATCTTGTTTATAAAATCCTCTTTGCTTTTGTTTTCATCTTCGAAAAATCCCACAACCTTATCGCCCATTTTTCTTTTGATTATGGTTTCTATGCCATCAAAGGCTCCCCCACATACAAATAATATATTTGAAGTATCAATTTGTATAAAGTCTTGATTTGGGTGCTTTCTACCGCCTTTTGGAGGGACATTTACCAAAGAGCCTTCTATTATTTTTAATAAGGCTTGTTGCACACCCTCTCCGCTTACGTCTCTTGTGATAGAGCGGTTTTCACTCATTCTTGCAATCTTATCTATCTCATCTATAAAGACTATGCCCATCTCAGCTTTTTCTACATCTCCATCAGCAGCTTGCAAAAGTCTTGTGAGTATGTTTTCAACGTCCTCACCCACGTATCCGGCTTCGGTTAATGATGTGGCATCACAAATTGCTATAGGCACATCTAAGAATTTGGCTAAGGTTTGTGCTAAAAGAGTTTTTCCAGAGCCTGTAGGTCCTACTAATAAAATATTTGACTTAAAAATTTCCGTGTCATCATCTTGTAACTCGGCTCTAAAAAGCCTTTTGTAGTGGTTGTAAACCCCCACGCTAAAGATTTTTTTTGCTCTTTCTTGTCCTATTACGTAGTTGTCAAGATGAGCTTTTAGCTCTTTTGGAGTTATGTTTTTAAATTCTTTTTTTTCCTTGCTTTTTTCTTGCTTAAGCTCATCTTCTCCGTGTAAAACCACATAGGCTGCGTCTATACATTGAGTGCATATAAAATCATCTTCACTTATACCGCTTAAAAGTTTTCTTTGAGGGCTTTCTACAAAACCACAAAAATTACAATGCTTTTTCATTAGTCTTTTCTCCGATAAAGTGGAATTCCTCTTTTGGTATTTAAGATAAATTCGCACATTTTTTTTACATTAGCACTTTGTGTTTCATCTAGCAAAGCAAGGGCATTTTCTTTTAGATCCCCATGTTTAAAAAGTCTTTTATAAGCCTTGTTTAGAATTTCAACCTCTTCTTTGTCAAATCTTCTTCTAATACCCACTAAATTTAAGCTTCTTATACTTGCTCTATTTCCCTCAGCTAGGCAAAAAGGCACTATATCTTGTGAGAGTGCGGAAGCTCCAGCTATCATCGCTCCTTCTCCAACCTTTACAAACTGGTGTATAGGAGTAAGCCCTCCAACAACGCAAAAATCCCCAAGCTCAACATGTCCTGCCAAGGTGGCGTTGTTGGCTAATATTACATTGTTTCCAAGCTTACAATCATGAGCTATATGACAATACGCCATTATAAAGGCATTATCAGCTATCCTTGTAAAGCCATCTCCCTTTGCTGTGCCTGAATTTATCGTTACAAATTCCCTTATGGTAGATTTACTTCCTATGATAACGCCAGAGCTTATATCATCTTTATAAGATATATCCTGAGGTATATCTCCCACTATGGCGTAAGAAAATATCGTGCTTTCATCGCCTATTTGGGTATTTGCTAAAATTCTAGCTCCTTGTTTTATGCAGACTCTATTTCCTATCTTAGAATTAGAACCTATGTAAGCATAAGCTTCTACTACTACATCATCTCCTAGGATAGCCCCATCTTCAACGACTGCACTTGGATGAATTTTTCTCATCATTTATCCATTATCATCGCTTTTAACTCAGCTTCAGCTACCAAAGCATTATCAACGTAAGCCTTTCCTTCAAAGATCCATAAATTGCCTCTATTTTTAACTACACTCATTTCGTAGTCTAGTCTATCTCCGGGTCTAACTGGATTTCTAAATTTAGCCTTGTCAATACCTGTAAAATACACAACCTTTTCCTTTGGATTTACCTTGGTATCCATGCTTTCAAAGGCTAAAACTCCCCCTGTTTGCGCCATGCCTTCAAGTATTAAAACACCCGGATATATAGGGTGTCCGGGAAAGTGTCCCATAAAAACTTCCTCATTTATGCTTATATTTTTGTATCCTCTTACTAGTTCTTTGATTTTTAGCTCAGTTATTTTATCTACTAGAAAAAAAGGATATCTGTGAGGTAATATTCCTTGAATTTGTATAGCGTCCATCATAGCAGCAACCTTTTGAAATACTAAAAGTCTCAATTATACAAAAAAGAATTTAATGTAAGGCTTAAAATTTAAAGACAAGGACAAAAGTTTTATAAAAACTATATATATCTAAGTATATCGCTTAATTTTTGTCTAGTTTTTGGATATTTTGGTTCATTTGCTCTGTATCCTAGCCCTAGCATAAGGCAGACTTTAGCCTCTTTTGTATCTAAAACCCCTTCTTTTTCCAGCATTTTATTAACTTCATCTTGATGAAAGCCTTCTATAGCTAAAGAGTCTATCCCTCTTAAAGCTGCTACAAACATCATATTTGCTAGGGCTATATAAGATTGTTTACAAGCCCAGTCAAAGGTAGCTCTTTGACTTTCTAAAAGCTTGAAATGCTCTTTTTGAAAAAGGGTGTAAACTTCTATCTTCTTTTGTTCTATGTGGCTTGGTAGTTTTTGCACATCTTTGATTATATGTTTTACATAAGAGCTAGTTGGAAGTAAATTTTTTTGCGTTTTTGCAAGTATTAGCACAAAATGAGAAGCGTTTTTAAGGGCATTTTGTCCGCCCCAAGTAAATTCTAAAAGCTTTTCTTTTATCTCATCTTTTCTTAGAAGTATAAATTCCCAAGGTTCAAAACCAAAAGAAGAAGCAGATAAATTAGCTGCCTTCATTATAAGCTCAAAGTCCTCATCACTTATTTTTTTACTAGGATCAAAGGCTTTACAAGCGTGTCTGTAGTTTAAAACTTCTAAAATTTCATCTTGACTTAAAAGTTGCATTTTTTCTCCTTTGTCTTTCTTTGAAGTATAGCTAATTAAATACAATATTTATTTTTTATCTGCTATTATTGATCTTTTAAATTTAAAAGAGGCTTTTATGA
>CASFHJ010000108.1 GCA_949294425.1 uncultured Campylobacter sp. | reverse complement strand
CTCTAGGCAAAAGGGTAGGCTAAGAGCTAAAAATATCATAGATTGCGAGATGAAAGATTTAGCATCTGCTTTTAAAAAGCTTGATTCAAAGGATTTTAAAGAGGCTTTAAAGGATTTTAAAAACCCTTTTGAAAATAAAATGGCAAGTAAAATCATAAAAAATGTCTTAAAAAGCGTAAATTTAGCTACAATTTTAAATAAAGACTTTGTGGATATAAGATAATGGATATAAAAAGGCTTAAACTAAGTGAAGACTCAAGTATAAAAGAAGCCTTAGAGCTTATAGGTTCTGAAAGAGTTAGGCTTGGTGTTGTGCTTTCTAAAGATGATAAATTTCTAGGCATAATAAGTGATTCAAACATAAGAAAAGCCTTAGTAAATGGCTTTAAAATAGATGATAGCATAAAAGAAATTTATACTAAAAACCCACTTACTATAAGCCTAAAAACTAGCAAAAAAAAGCTGCTAGAGCTTAGTGCAAAGACTGATATATACGATTTTCCTGTTTTAGATGATGAGGGTAGATTAGTAGAGATAAGATCAATAGCTTCTATCTTAAACCAAAAGCATAAAAATAAGGTTATCTTAATGGCTGGTGGGCTTGGCACTAGACTTGCTCCTCTTACTAAAAACACTCCAAAACCCATGCTTAAGGTAGGTAAAAAACCCATACTTGAAACAATAATAAATAGATTTTTAAATCAAGGTTTTGAGGACTTTATCTTATGTGTAAATTACAAAAGAAAACTTATAGAGGACTATTTTAAGGACGGAAAAGACTTTAGCGCAAATATATCTTACATAAGAGAAAGAAAAAAACTAGGCACGGCTGGAGCCTTATCCTTACTTAAGCAAGATTTTAAAGATAGCTTTATAGTTATGAATGCTGATATTTTGACAGACCTTGATTTTAGTGAGCTTTTAAAGGCACATAAAAAATCAAAAGCCTTAATGAGCGTTTGCTTAAGAGAATTTAGCCAACAAATTCCTTACGGAGTCATAGAGCTAAACAAAGGCTTTGTGAGTGATATAAAGGAAAAACCAGAGCAAAAATTTCTAGTATCTGCTGGAATTTACGTGCTTGAAAAAGAGGTTTTATCATTTTTGGATAAAAACGAATACTTAGACATGCCAAGCCTCATACAAAAACTTGTGAGCTTAGACTCTAAAAATGTATTTTCTTATCTTGTAAATGAGTACTGGATAGATATAGGAAGGCTTAGCGAGTATAAAAAGGCAAATGAGGACTTTGTATTATGAAAATTTTAATAATAGGCTTTGGAAGCATAGGTAAAAAGCACTTCATAGCTTTAAGTAAAAAGGGCTTTGATGTAAGTATTTGCTCTAAGAGTTTTAAAGATGATAAATTTAAAAACCATAAAATAAAGCTTTATAAAAGCTTAGAGGATATTAAAAATCTTGATGAGTTTAAGCTTTTTATCATCTCAAATATAACTTCATCTCACTTTGCTACCTTGAAATTTTTAGATACAAGCCTAAAAAATAAGCTTATTTTGGTTGAAAAACCTTTGTTTGAAAGCTATAAGGACTATAAAAAAAGCTCTAATAATAAAATCTTTGTTGCTTATCTTTTGAGATTTCACCCAGTAATCATAGCCCTAAAAAAGCTTTTAAAAAAAGAGGAGGCTTATTTTGCAAATTTTGTTTGCAATTCTTATCTTCCAAATTACAGAGAGGGAGATTACACCAAAAACTATAGCGCTAAAAAGGAGCTTGGAGGAGGGGTTTTGCTAGATCTTTCACATGAAATAGATCTGGCAAGTTATCTTTTTAAAGACTTAGAGCTTTTATATTCGCAAAATGAAAAAATTTCAGAGCTAGATATAAGCAGCGATGACTTTGCTTTTTTAGCACTTAGAGGGAAAAATGATGAAAAGGTTTTTATAAATCTTGATTATTTTTCTAAAAAAATTTCAAGGACCATAAACATTTGCACCCTAAAAAGAAGCTTTAAAGCAGATCTCATAAAAAGCTATATAAAAATTTACAAAAAAAATGGCAAGGTAAAAAAGCTATCTTTTAAAAATAGCAGTATAAAAAATTTACAAGCCTTGCATAAGGCTGTTATGAAAGATGATGAGAATTTATGCAGCCTAGAAGAGGGCTTAAGGCTTTTAAAGCTTACTGATAAGGTGAGAGAAAATGGCTGAGCTTTTATGTTCTATTTGTGCAAGAGGTGGTAGTAAGGGGCTTAAAAATAAAAATATTAAAAAAATAAATGGCTTAGAGCTTATAGCTTATAGCATTTATCAGGCTAAAAATTCAAAGCTTTTTAAGCATATAGTAGTAAGCACAGATAGTGAGGACATTATGCAGGTGGCAAAAAAGCATGGAGCCTGTGTTTTTTTTAAAAGATCTAAGGAACTTTCAAGTGATGAGGCTGCTAAAATGCCTGTTATAAGGGATTGTTTTTTAAGATCTAGGGCTTATTTTAATATAAATTTTGATTATATTATAGAACTTGATGCCAGTGCACCTCTTAGAAGTAGCAAGGATATAAAAGATGCCTTTGCCTTTTTCTTGGAAAGCAAAAAAGAAAATTTAATAAGTGCTACTAGGGCTAGAAAAAGCCCATATTTTAATCAGGTTGAGTTTAAAAAAGAAGAGCTTAAGCTTTGTAAAAAAAGCCTAGCTAAAAGAAGACAAGATAGCCCAGAGGTTTTTGATATGAACGCTAGTATTTATATCTTTACAAGAGATAGGCTACTTAAAAGTGATAAACTCTTTGGAAAGAAAACAGCTCTTTTTGTGATGAATGATGAAAGCGCTTTTGACATAGATACAGAACTTGATTTTAAGGTGGTTGAGTTTTTACTTAAGCAAAAAAATTTACAAATTAAGGATTTTTGATGCTAAGAGGAAAGGTTGTTTTTATAGCAGGTGCTTGTGGACGCATAGGTAAAGAGCTAAGTAAAACCTGTTTAAAAGAGGGAGCTTTCGTAGTCTTAGCTGATATAAATGAAGAGGCTTTAAATGCCTTAAAAAAAGAGTTAAAAGGAGATAAATTTTTAGCCTTAAAGCTTGATATAAGCTCAAAAGAAAGCTTGCAAAAGGCAATTAAGCACAGCCTAGAGAAATTTAAAAAGATAGATTCTTTTGTAAATACCAGCTACCCATACCCAAAACATTGGGGAAAAATTCCTTACTATGAGGCGAGTTTTAAAGAGCTTTGCGAGAGTTTAAACATGCACCTAGCAGCCTATATTTTAGCGGCACAGGAATTCATTAAATTCTTTAAAAAACAAGGTTATGGAAATTTGATAAATTTAAGCTCCATAATGGGCGTAAAAGCACCAAAATTTGAAAACTACAAAGGAACTTCTATGCAAAGCCCCTTAGAATATAGCGTCATAAAAGCTGGTATAATACATCTTGGAGTGTGGTTAGCTAAGGAGTGTTTTAAGCAAAATATAAGAGTAAATACTATTTCAAGCGGGGGTATAAAAGATAAACAAGATGAGCTTTTCTTAAAAGCTTATGAAAGCTCTTGTGCTTCTAAGGGTATGCTTGATCCTAGCGATTTGTGCGGAAGTATTTGTTTTTTGCTAAGCGATTTAAGCAAAAATATCACCGGACAAAATTTTATAGTGGATGATGGCTGGAGCCTTTAAGCTTTATTTTATAAAGTTTAGATTACACTTTAACAAATTTAAAAGGATTAAGATGAATGAAAATTTAAGTCTTTTTTTACTCTTTACTTCATCATTTTTTCTTTTTACCTCTTTTTTTACCTCCTTATACCTTTGGCGTAGCTAAATTTTCTTGAAATGTTTAAAATTTTTTATCAAGGATTTTTATGTTAAGCAAAGAAGCTAATTTTTACTATAGACAAATTTTACAAAGATATGAAAATTCGTATCTGGCTGAGGACGATACTAAGATTATAATAGGTATTGATGTTGAGTATTTAGACTCCAATGAAATGGATTTTAGCGAATTTAAAAGAGCCTTTTACGAGGCTAGTGCAAGGGAGTATGACTTTGATTTAGCTGGTTTTTTTGGCGTTTTTTCCTTTGATTTTATCTCTGTGATAGAGGATATAAAGCTTTGCGAAAATAAAAACTATGACTTTCCCTTGTTTTTATTTGCAAATGCTAGAGCTTATTTGCTTTATGAAAAGCATTCTAAGATGTATTTTAAATTTGGAGCTGAAAAATATTTTTCATTTTTAAGTGATGATTTTGTTGAGCAAAAAGATGAAAAAGAGCCTTTTTTTGAGATAGAAAATGATCTTTTAGATGAGAAAAAAAGCTTTTTTGATATGATAGCTAAGGCAAAGGATTATCTTTTAAGTGGAGATATTTTTCAAGTTGTTTTAAGCAAACAGCTTTGTATTAGGCATAATATTAATAGCTTTGATTTTTACGAGCTACTTAGCAAGAGCAATAAAAGCCCTTATATGTTTTATTTTCCCACAAAATACGGCACTATCTTAGGCTCATCTCCAGAGCTTATCTTAAGCATTAAAAACAAAGAGCTTTTTTTAGCACCCATAGCAGGAACTAGAAAAATAGATGAAAATAGCGATAAACAAGCCTTAAAAAAAGATCTTTTAAGCGATGAAAAAGAGCTTTGTGAACATAGAATGCTAGTTGATTTGGCAAGAAATGATATATCTAAATTTGGTGAAAAACTAAGGCTTGAAAAGGTTTTTGATATAGCTACTTATCAATTTGTCATGCATATAGTAAGCTCTGTTTATGCTAAGCTAAAAAAAGATGCGAGTATTTTTGATGCTATTTGTGCTACCTTTCCAGCAGGAACCCTAAGTGGAGCACCTAAAATAAGAGCCTTAGAAATAATTAATGAACTTGAGGGCTTAAATAGAGGAGTTTATGGAGGGGGTATAGGTTTTTTAAGATTTAATGAGGATTTGCTTTTAGCCATACTTATAAGAAGTGCTATTTTTATTAAGGATAAGGCTTATATAGCAAGTGGTGCTGGTATAGTTTCAAAAAGTGATAGCGAAAAAGAATACGAGGAGATAAAGAGCAAAAGACAAAGTTTGCTTTATGTCTTTGAGCGTTTAGGAGCTAAGAAATGATAGTTTTAATAGATAATTACGACTCCTTTGTCTTTAATGTAAAAACCATGCTTGAAAGCTTATATGATGGAGAGATTAAGGTTTTTAGAAATGATAGCATAAGCCTTAATGATTTACTTAAGATAAAGCCTGATTTTATAGTCCTAAGTCCGGGTCCAAAGCACCCAAAAGATAGTGGGCTTTGCTTGGAAATTTTTAAGGCAAGGCTTGATATACCAGTTCTTGGCATTTGTCTAGGACATCAGGCTTTAGCACTTAGCTTTGATAGTGAAATTTCAAGGCTTAAAGAAG
>CASFHJ010000107.1 GCA_949294425.1 uncultured Campylobacter sp. | reverse complement strand
TTATCTAAATAAGCCCTTAGTTTAGTGCCTTTTGTAAGCTCAAGAGCGGCATTTCTAGCTGTTGATAAACCAGCATTTATCTTAGATAAGACAAAAATTCTCTCATCTTTTTTGGCGTATTCTATGGCTATATCAAGGCTTTTATCTGTGCTTTCATCATCTATTAAAATTATATCTAGATTAATATCATTTAAATCGCTTTGCCTTAGTATGGAATCCAAACATCTACTTAAATATTTTTCCACATTAAAAATAGGGATTAGTATAGAAAAAGTCATAATTTTTGTGGCTCTCCAGAAAGCATATCCAAAGCTTGTTTTGCTTCAAGCTCCTTATCATAAGGCTTTGCTTCTTTTTTAAATTCATCAAATTTAGAGCGAAGATCATTTTTTATATCATGTAGCTTACTCTCATCACTTAAAACTAAATTCTTCTTTTGAACCTGTATATTAGCAGAGCTTCCAAACAAGTTTTTAAATAAATCCAAAATAAGCTTAAAGCCCTTATTTAAAGTGAGTCTATCATTTCCAGCTGCTGATGAGCTTATATATAAGATATTATCTTTAAACTCTATAAAAGAAGTTGATCTTTCAAAGCATTCTCCAAGCACAAAGTCCCTATCATAAATTTTTTCAAGCAAGGATTCATAGGGATTTTTTGGGCTAAGCTGAGTATTTTGCGTAATAGCAGGGCTTACTTGCTCTTTTATTTGCGTATTTTGACTTTTTAGCTTAAAAGATATTTCCTCATCTATCTCCTTGAAATGAGCAGCCTCCATCATCATAAAAGCCATTAAAGAAAGGACAAAACTATCATCATCACAAAGAGAAAGCATGGTCTTAGCCCTTGCTAAAATCCTAAAAAATCTCTCATACATCAAAAAGGAAAACTGCTTATCTCTAGCAAAAAAACTATCCTTAAGATAAAATAAAAGCTCATCTATAACAACAGCTGCTTCGTAATCCTCAAGCCCCTTTAAAAAGTCAAGCATCTTATCCTTATTTCTTGATAAAACGCAAAGATAAAAGTCCTTAAGCATAGCAGGATCCAAAAAACCAAGCATTGAAGCTATCTTATCCTCTTTTATATCGTTTTCACAGAATATAATGGCTTGATCAAGCAAGGTCAAGGTATCTCTTAAAGAGCCTCCTCCACTTCTTGCTATCATTTTTAAAGAATTTTCATCAAATAAAACGCCTTCCTTATTTAAAACATAAGATAGATGCTTTATAATCTCGCCCTGTGGAATTTGTTTAAAACGAAAATGCTGAGTTCTTGAAAGAACTGTAGCTGGTAATTTTAAGGGATCAGTTGTAGCTAGTATAAATTTCACATAAGAAGGTGGTTCTTCTAAGGTTTTTAAAAGAGCATTTGCTGCTTGTGGGGTTAGCATATGCACCTCATCTATGATAAAAATTTTAAATCTAGCAGTGGAGGGTGCGTATTTTGTCTGCTCTATTAAATCCTGTATATCATCAAGCCCACGATTAGAAGCAGCATCCATTTCTATTATATCCATATGCCTACCAGAAAGTGCGCCCTCACAATGCTGACAAAGTCCGCAAGGCTTTGAGCTAGGACCTTGTTCGCATATCAAGGCTCGTGAAAAAATTCTAGCACTTGAGGTCTTGCCAGAGCCACGTAAACCTGAAAAAAGGTAAGCATGTGCAAGCCTATCATTATCAAGGGCAAATTTTAAGCTGATGCTTACCGTATCCTGACCTATAAGCTCGTCAAAATTTTTTGGTCTATATTTTATAGCTAAAGCTTGTAGCATTCTCACTCATTCATCACAGATAAAAGCTCTGCATTATCTTTTGTCTTAAGCATTTTAGAATACAAAAACTTAAGGGCTTCCACATCATCCATTTGCGAAATAGCAGAACGAATAGCCCAAATTTTTTGCAAAGAACCAACATCTTGCAAAAGCTCTTCTTTTCTTGTGCCTGATTTTATTATATTTATAGCTGGGTAAATTCTTCTATCAGAAATATATCTATCAAGTATGATTTCACTATTTCCAGTACCTTTGAATTCCTCAAATATCACCTCGTCCATTCTAGAACCTGTTTCTATAAGTGCTGTGGCTATTATGGTTAAAGAGCCGCCATTTTCTATGTTTCTAGCGGCTCCAAAAAATCTCTTTGGCTTATGCAAGGCATTTGCATCAACACCGCCACTTAAAACCTTTCCAGAGCTTGGCGTAGCGGTATTATAAGCTCTTGCAAGTCTTGTAATACTATCAAGCAAGATAAGCACGTCCTTTCCCATTTCTACCATTCTTTTTGCCTTTTCTATGACAAGCTCAGCAACCCTAACATGATTATAAGCCGGTAGATCAAAAGTGGAGCTAAAAACTTCTCCATTTACACATCTTTGCATATCCGTAACTTCT
>CASFHJ010000106.1 GCA_949294425.1 uncultured Campylobacter sp. | reverse complement strand
CTAAATTAAATTTAAAAATATATTTTTTAAAAAATTAAATTTTTAAGCTTTTTTTAATATAAAGCTTTTTACAATCCTTGAAAAGATATTAAAAAGAAAGGTAAGAAATGAAAAGACTGATGTGCCAGATGTGTAGTATCTAGTGCGTCCTTTGGCTTAAGACATTACTTTTCCAAAGGTCCAAAAGAGGTGGATAAGGAAGTGATGTTAAAAGCGACTTTTCTTACAAAATATTTACTCTAAGAAAAAATCCCAAACTTTCTTATCCTTAAATGTTTACAAAAATTTAAGGAGAAAAACAATGACTTTACCTATACTTTATTTAGATGATTTTGAAAAAAATCAAGAGAAATTCTTAAAAGACTTAAGAGATATAGTTTCTAGCGTGGGCTTTTTTTATTTAAAAAATCATGGCATAGAAGAAGGACTTAGTAAAAAACTTTTTTCACTAAGCAAGGATTTCTTTGCTCTATCAAGTAAAGAAAAAGAAGAAATTTCCATGATACATTCTCCTCAGTTTAGAGGATATTCAAGTGAGGGTGGAGAATACACTGCCGGAGCTAAAGATTACAGAGAGCAAATTGACATAGGCACTGAAAGAGAGGCTTTAAAATGGGATTTAAACTCTCCACTTTGGGAAAGACTTGAGGGACCGAATTTATGGCCTAAGCAAATACCAGAGTTAAAAGAAACCTTTTTAAAATGGCATGAACAAACGCAAAATGCTTGCTTAAAGCTTTTAAAAGCCTTTGCAAAGTCTTTAAATTTAGAAGATAATGCCTTTGAAAAACTTTACGGAAGAAATTCTTATGAGCATTGCAAATTACTTCGCTACCCAGCCCAAGCCACAAGCAGTAATCAAGGGGTTGGTTCTCATAAAGATGGAGGTCTTATAACCTTTGTATTGCAAGAGGAGCAATCAGGGCTTCAAGCCTTTATAGATGGACAATGGCTTGATGTGCCTCCGCTTGAGGGAAGCGTTGTTGTTAATATAGGTGAGTTTTTAGAGCTCGCTACAAATGGCTATTTAAAGGCTACTATTCATAGAGTTAATCTAAGCCCTAAAGAAAGGTTTTCAGTGGCTTATTTTCTAGGGGTTCAGCTAGATAAGGATATACCTATTTTTGATATAGGAGACTTAGCAAAACAAAGCTCTGGCGTGGATACAGATCCAAAAAATCCTTTGCTAAGAAATGTAGCGCAAAATTATTTCAAAAGAATGATACGTTCACACCCTGATGTAGCCAAGGCACATCATAGCGATTTGATAGAGAAATTTAGCTTTGCTTAAGGTGTAAGTATGAAAAAAATTCTTGTATTTTTATCAGTATTTTTTATCTCTTTTAGCCTTGCTAAGACTTTAAAAGTAGGAGCCTCAGTGACTCCTCACGCTGAAATTTTACATTTTGTCAAAGACAAGCTAAAAAAAGAGGGCATAGAGCTAGAAATTTTTGAAATAAGCGATGATGTTATTAATAATTCAAAGGTAGATAGTGGTGAACTTGACGCAAACTATTTTCAACATGAGCCTTTTTTGCTGGAATTTAATAAGATAAAAGGAACTAAGTTAGTTAACGTAGCTTCCATACATATAGAACCTATGGGAGTTTATTCCAGTAAGTATAAAAGCTTTGAGCCAAAAGAGGCAGCTACAATCTCCATACCAAATGATCCCACAAATGAAAGTAGAGCCTTAAGGATAGTTGAAAGTGCTGGACTTATCAAGTTAAATGATAAGGAATTTGTAACTCCGCTTGATATAGTGCAAAATCCAAAAAAGATCAAATTTATCGAGCTAAGAGATGCCCAGCTTCCAAGAAGTCTAGCAGATGTGGATTATTCGCTTATAAATAGCAATTTCGCTCTACAAGCAGGTCTTTCTCCTGTGAAGGACTCTTTATTTACTGAGAGTAAGTATAGCAATTACGCAAATATAGTTGTTGTAAGAAAGGGCAATGAAAATTTAGATACTATAAAGGCTTTGATAAAGGCTTTGCAAAGTGATGATGTCAAAGAATTTATAGAGGAAAAATACAAAGGTGCTGTTATACCAGCCTTTTAATCTAGGGTAAAGACCCTAGATTTTATTTTTTCATATTTATGGCTTGTTGTATCATTTGATCGCTTGTTGTTATGCTTTTAGAACTAGCATCAAAGGCTTTTTGCATTACTATTAGATTTGTAAGCTCTACACCTAAATCAGTGCTTGAGGCTTCAAGCTTATCTCCTATAAATTCAGCCGTGTAGATAAAATTTCCCTCTTCATCGTATAAAAATGAAGCTTCCCCGCTATTTCCTGTTTGAATAAAATTACTTCCATCACTTGAGGCTAAACCTTGCTCGTTTATGAAGTTATAAAGGGCTAGTTTTGCGACTGTGGCTGTGGCTCCATTGCTAAATTGAACCATTATAGAGCCATCTTTTTTTATATCATACATTTGAAAAAAGCCCTCTGCAACCCCGTTTTGATTGGAAGTTATATTTTGCACATCAGGTTCATTTATATTTATATAAAGCCCGTCAAAACCAGATCCAATTATTGAAGCATTTAAGGTGGATCCTAGGTTTATGTTTACGGTATTAGAATTACTTGGATTTTGCACCGAGCTTATTGTATTTTCTATCATAGCCCCTGCTTGATCAAAGACTATACGCCCTTCATTTGCCTCTGTTAAGGCATTTCCTTCTGTGTCAAAGATTTGCACACTAGCTTTATAAGCTATGTTGGTATCTTCTTGTGGTAAAATTCTTTCTAAGGTAAGCCTTAGTCTGTTTTCACTACCATCTGCGTTTATAAGCTTTTCTTCCATGATTTGAGTATCAGCACTTTGTCTTTGTGTGGCTAAAAAGACACTATCTATGCTTAAACTAGCTCTATCAAGACCTGCTAATTCTAATTCATTTGTCCTAAAATTTAAATTCTCATCTAGCAAAACCTCGGCACTAGCCCTTACTCCATTTGCATCTGTGAAATTTATTATAACCCTTTCTCCTTCCTTAGCAGAAAATATATCCTCTCTACTTATAGAGCCACTTACTACTATATTTGCATTTACTTCTTGCATGGTAAGAGTATTTGGATTTATGTTTACATTTACATTTTCTGTCTTTGTGCTTGAGTCAAGACTACCCTTAAAACTTACGCTAGTTGTGATTTGAGGTTGGTAGTAAAGATTTGTAGGAACCGATAAAATGCCTTGAGCATTTGCAGAATTTAAATCAAAACTAGCATTTGGGTTGTTTATGGTAAAGCCACTTGTTACTGGGGTATTGTTTATATCACCCATTATCTGCGATACTCTTTGGCTATAAGTTATGCTGCTAAAATTTGGATTCATAGTGCCTAAAACATAGTTTCCATTACTATCTACTAGATTTCCATTTGCATCTCTTACAAAGGAGCCATTTCTAGTATAATAAATTCCATCATTGCTTGTAACACCAAAAAAACCCTTCCCAGCTAGAGCCACATCAAATTCCCCGCCTGTATCCAAAAAATGCCCTTGTTCAAAGACTAGTTTATTAGCCCCTTGCACAGAGCCAAAACCTGCTTGAGAGGGGTTGCTTGATTGAGATGTAACCACCTTATTAAAAACATCGCTAAATTCTGCTATATAGTATTTATAGCCCGGAGTATTTACGTTTGCTATATTATTTGAGGTTGAGTCTATGCCAAAATTTTGAGCCTTAACTCCGTTGATTCCATTATAAAATGCCGTAAACATTTTCTTAGCCCACTATCTCAGAAATAAGGTCAAATCTAAGCTCCTTACCAGCCATCACCGCATAAGGAATTCCGTCTTTAAACCTCACAGAGTCTATAGGATAGGCTCCAAAAGAGCTAGTTGAGGTCCCGCCATCTATATCTGTATAGCTTGTCTTAAAGGTATATGTGCCTATAGGGACATTATTTCCCTCATCATCTTTTCCGTCCCAAGAAATTTTATTTAGCCCCTGAGTTAGATCATCTTTTTCTATCTTTATTGAGCGAACTAAATTTCCTTTTGAGTCAAATACTTGAAAAGTAGCACCGTCTTTGCTTTCCTTTGGTAAATACATATCTATACTAGAAAAGCTTTCCCCGCTTGTGCTTACTCTTATGTAAGGATCATTAATCACAGCCATTTTTCCTAAGGCACTTAAAGAGGCTAGATTTTGACTAGCCATCATAACGGTTGAAAGGCTAGTCATCGTTTCAACCATGCTTTGCATAGTTGTATTTGTATTTTGCTGCATTTCAAGTGCTGCAAGTTGAGAGGTTTGAGTAAGCATTTTATCAGTATCCATGGGATCTGTAGGGTCTTGGTGTTGCATTTCTATTAAAAGTAGTTGTAAAAAAGCGTCCTTATCAAGCATGGAGTTAACAGCTTGATTTGTGCTATCATTTATCCCTGTATTTGCAGTTCTAGCTGTGGTGCTAGTAGTGTTTGAATTTGTATTTAAGGCTGTTGTATTTGAATAAAAATCACTCATCTTAAACTCCTTTAGCTTTTTATTTGAAAAAGCAAAAAATGTTCCAAGCTAAAAATACTTAGCAAGTATTAATTCCAAAGAAGAACTAGCCTCGTTTATTTTAATATCATTGCTTATTTTGTATTGGTTTTTGTTTTTTGAGCTTTGTTCTTTTTGCTCTTTTTGTTTTTGATCGCTAAAATTCATTTCAAGTCCCGTAAAACCCATATTTACAAGTGAATTTTTAAATTCTGCTTGATTTTGTATAAAAATTGCCATGGTGTTAGGATTTGAGTTAAAATTTATATGAAGAGCTGAACCTCTTTGTATGAGAGTTACTTCAATCTCGCCCAAATTTGAAGGATTTAAGCTTATGCTAATCCTTGTAAGAGGAGCTTTGAACTGCTGTATTTGTTCTTTTAAATCATTTGCAAAATACGAAAAGGTCTCTTTTATGTTTAAATTTGTCCTAAGTTCATTTAAGCTTACCTTGCTTAGACTGCTTACTAGGCTGTTTAACTCAGAGCTACTATCCTTTGTTTGAGTCTTTGTTTCTGCGTTTTGCTCTTTTGTTTTACTTTCTTTTATGTTATTTGTATCTTTTTGCTTATTTTCTTGTTGTAAATTATCATCTTTATTTAAATTAGAGCCTAAATTTAAATCAAGCTTATTTTGAGGTATTTTTATATTAAGCTCTACTTTTTTTTGCGTATCATCATTGCTTTCATTGCTTGGCTTTTCTTTATCTTCTAAGTGCTTTGTTTGTACTAAATTTTTTAAGCTCTCTAGTTCATTTTTTGAATTTTTATCCTCTTTCTCACTTAAAACAAGCCTTTCTTTTTCATTTGTATTTTTTAAATCCACATCTTTTAAAGAGCTTTTTTCCTCGTATTCTTTATTTTCTAATTTTAAAGAAGTTTTTTCCCCATATTCTTTATTTTCTAAGTCTTTTAAATTCTTATCTAAGCTTAAAACATTTTTTTCTATTTTTAGCTCTTGTTTAGAGGTGTTATTTTCTTCATTTTTACTTTCTTGTATCACCTCATTTTTTAAAATTTGCTTTTTTATATTTTCTTGTTTTAGCTCTACACTTTCTTTACTTAAATTTTGTATTTCATAAGCTTGTAAGTCTTGCTTTTTTGTGTCTGGTTTTGAAAGCTCATCTAGATTCTTTAAATTTTTTGTATTGAGGTTTTCATCTTTTTCTTTCGTGAGTTTTAATGCCTCACTTAGCAAGTTTTTTGTATCATTTATCTTAGTTTTGTCTTTTTTTTCTATCTTATCTACTATGTTTGAAATTTTAGAATTTAAAAGATCTTTAAAAGAATTTTCCAAAGAAGAATTAAAAAAATTTGCCTTGTTTAAATTTGGAAAAAGATTTTTTAAATCCAAAATTTTATCTACTTTTATACTCGATACATTTAAATTTAAGGTCTTTGCTATACTTAAAAGTTCGTCTAAATTTTTTGCGTTTTTTAAGGCATTAAAATTATTTTCATTTTGTAAAAAATGCTGACTAAGGTTTGATAGTTTTGAAAAATTAACCTCGCTATTTTTTATTTTAAGACTTTCTAAAACGCCCAAAACCTCCATAAAGCTTAGGGATTCAAAGATAGATAGCTTGTTTTCCTCGCCAGAATTAGCAAATAAATTAGAATTTTTTTCTATATCTGCTAAGACTTGTGCGGAAAGCTCCTTAGTGCTTATCTTAAGTCTATCTGGTAAAAATTCATTCGTCTCATCTATAGCTACAAGCAAGGAGGATAAAAAATCCCCGCTAAATTCCTCATCTTTGCTTTCTAAGTCTTTAGATGAAAGCTCCTTGGTGTTTTTTACATCTTTAATCGAGATTAAATTCAGCAAAGAATCCTTTGTAGCAAGTCCTTGCATCTTAGTTCCTTATAAAAAATTTTTCTTAGCTAGTTCTGGAAAGCTAGTTTTTAGGCTTTCATTTGAATAAATTTTTAACATCTTATCTGTTTTGTTTAAGTCCTCTAAAAGCTTTAATAATTCGTCTAAATTCTTAGCTTTTTGTATTTTTTCATAGTTTTTTTCATCATTAAGCATTTGTGATACCTCGCTTGAAAGCCTAACTAAATTACTTTCTTTGCCACTTTTTAAGCTATTTAAAAGACTTAGAAGTTGCATAAAAAATTCATTTTTCTTTTCTTTAGCTTCAAAAATTTTTTCTTTTAAGAGTTCAAAAACTTCATTTTTTACTGGCTTTGACATAAGAAATCCTTTAAAATTAAATATTTTAGACTCAAAAAAGCAAAAAGCATTCCAAAGTTTAAAAGATTTTATTTAGATATTTTTTTATATAATCGCTTTTTTACCTCAAAGGAGTTAAATTTTGGAAAATATAAGAAATATAGCGGTTATCGCTCACGTTGATCATGGCAAAACTACGTTGGTAGATGAGCTTTTAAAACAATCAGGGACCTTTTCTCAAAGAGAGCAAATCGCTGAAAGAGTTATGGATAGCAACGATATAGAAAAGGAAAGAGGTATAACCATACTTTCAAAAAATACGGCTATAAACTATGAGGGTTATAAGATAAATATCATAGACACTCCCGGACACGCTGATTTTGGAGGCGAGGTAGAAAGAGTTTTAAAGATGGTAGATGGGGTTTTGCTCTTAGTTGATGCCCAGGAAGGCGTTATGCCTCAAACTAAATTTGTTGTTAAAAAAGCCTTGTCTTTGGGCTTAAAACCAATAGTTGTGATAAATAAAATAGACAAACCCGCCGCAGAGCCAGATAGGGTTGTAAATGAAATTTTTGACCTTTTTGTTGCCTTAGAAGCAAATGATGAGCAACTTGACTTTGCTGTTGTTTATGCGGCTGCTAAAAATGGGTATGCAAAGCTAAATTTAGACGATGAAAACAAGGATATGAAATCCCTTTTTCAAACCATAATAGATAGAATCCCAGCTCCAAGTGGTAAGGCGGAAAATCCTTTACAGCTTCAAGTTTTTACACTTGGCTATGATAATTTTGTGGGCAAGATAGGCATAGCTAGAATTTTTAATGGTAAGGTTAGAAAAAATGAAAATGTCTTATTAGTAAAGGCAGACGGAGAAAAGCTAAGTGGTAGAATTTCAAAACTAGTTGGCTTTTTGGGTCTTGAAAAAATGGATATACAAGAAGCTAGTTGTGGAGATATAGTTGCAATAGCTGGTTTTGAAACCCTTGATGTTGGAGATAGTGTGGTTGATGTAAATAATCCCTTACCACTTGATCCCTTGCATATAGAAGAGCCTACCTTAAGCATAGTTTTTTCTGTAAATGACGGCAAGTTAGCAGGAACAGAAGGAAAGCACGTAACAGCAAATAAAATAGCTGAAAGATTAGAAGCTGAAATGAAGACAAATATAGCCATGAAGTATGAAAATATAGGAGAGGGCAAATTTAAGGTAAGTGGTCGTGGAGAGCTTCAAATCACAATCTTAGCTGAAAATATGAGAAGAGAGGGCTTTGAGTTTTGTATGGGTAGACCAGAGGTGATAATAAAAATGGAAAATGGAGTAAAAACAGAGCCTTTTGAACACCTAGTTATAGATCTTCCTGATGAATTTAGTGGAGCTGTTATAGAAAAGCTTGGAAAAAGAAAGGCAGAGATGAAAACCATGGTGCCAACTGCAGATGGACAAACTAGGCTTGAGTTTGAGATTCCAGCAAGATCTTTAATAGGCTTTAGAAGCCAGTTTTTAACTGACACAAAGGGCGAGGGAGTTATGAATCATAGCTTTTTGGAATTTCGTCCCTTTAGTGGAGCAGTTGAAAAAAGAGGTAATGGAGCCTTGGTTTCTATGGAAGATGGAGTAGCACTTGGATACTCTCTTTTTAATCTTCAAGATAGAGGAGTGCTTTTTATAGAGCCTCAGGCTAAGGTTTATGTTGGTATGATAATAGGAGAGCATTCCCGCCCAAATGACTTAGATGTAAATCCTATAAAAGGCAAAAATTTAACAAATGTTAGAGCTAGTGGAAGCGATGATGCTATAAAGCTTGTTCCACCTAGAAAATTAAGCCTTGAAAGAGCCTTGGAGTGGATAGAAGAAGATGAGTTAGTTGAGGTAACTCCCTCAAACATAAGGGTTAGAAAAAAATACCTTGATCCAAATCAAAGAAAAAGAATGCAAAGGCAAAATTCCTAAT
>CASFHJ010000105.1 GCA_949294425.1 uncultured Campylobacter sp. | reverse complement strand
TGCAAAACTTTTAAGACAGGTAGGTAGGTTTTTAGCATATAAGGAATGATATAAGCAAACCTTAAATTTTTTTGGAATTTTTTCAAATAATACATCTTTTTTATGGCTTATATTAGCTATCTTGCCGTGTTGTGCAGAGCCTAGTCTTGCTATCTCTGTGCCCTAAGCCTCAACTATACATTGATAACCAAGACAAACGCCTAAAATTCTCTTATCCTTAGCAAAGTGTAAGATAGCGTCCATGCTTAATGGGGCTTGTTTTGGGGAATTTGCACCAGGAGAGATTATTAAATGAGAAAAATTAAAAGCCTCTAGCTTTTTTGCAGAATCTAAGTCCCCAGCCTTAATCACTCTTAAATCTACCTTAAGTTGCCTAAGATAATATACGATGTTATAGGTAAAGGAATCGTAATTATCAATGATTAAAACTTTTTTATCTTTCATGCTGTTTTAAGATCTTTATTTTTTGCTAACTCATTTACTATGTCAAAACTAG
This sequence comes from uncultured Campylobacter sp., assembly GCA_949294425.1. GTDB lineage: Bacteria > Campylobacterota > Campylobacteria > Campylobacterales > Campylobacteraceae > Campylobacter_D. Next base: position 2,152 of record CASFHJ010000105.1, on the reverse strand, counting down.
ATCAGTTAAGCTCTTTTTTAAAAGCTCGCTTTTTTGCTCAAAATCATTCTGCTTAAAATGCTCTAAATGTGCTATTTTAACACCGCTATATCTAATGATAAACTCATCTATAAGCTCATCTTTTTTCCCGCTCATCACAAGGGCAAGTAATTTAAGTTTTCGTCTTTTTAGGGCATCTATACTAAGGATTATGTGATTTATAGCTCCTAAATAATAGCTTGCAACCAAGATACAAGGTTTTGGATTTAAAGCCATATAATCAATCATGCAAAGCTCATCATCAAGAGGACTAAAAAGCCCTCCAGCAGTTTCTATAAGTAAATTTTTAGACTCAGGACAAGATATATCACTAGCCTTATAAGATAAGCCCTCTAGCTTTCTAGCTATGTGTGGGGAGGCAGGAGTTTTTAAAAAAACTCCATCTTTATGAATTTTAACACTCCTAGCAAAGCTGGAAATAAGCTCACTATCTTTATTTTTACCAGCTTGCACAAGCTTAAAATACTCATAAGAAAATGCCTTGCAAAATGCTGCACAAAAATGAGTCTTACCCACATCAGTTGAAGTGCCACAAACATAAATTTGCATTAAGATACCGCCTTTAAGGCTACTGAAGATGCTATTATAAGGCATAAAAATAGAATTTTAAGAAAGGATTTGCTCTCTTTGAAAAATAAAATTCCAAGCAAAACCCCTCCAGCAGCACCTATACCAGTCCATATAGCATAAGCTATACCCATGGAAAGCTCTTGCATAGCTTGAGATAAAAAGCCAAAGGAAAGTATAAAACAAGAAGCTATGCCTAACAAAAAGATCTTTTTGTTTGTTAGGACAAAATTTTTCATAAAAATAACTCCAACAACCTCCATACACCCAGCTAAAATAAGAAAAATCCAACTCATTTTTTCTCCTCACCTAAGATGTCTTCAAGCTCATCTATGCCCAAATTTTTTGATAATTCTTTTGCTAGATCTTTATCATTTTTTTCATCTTTCATACTAGCAAATTTAAGTCCCACAACAGATACCAAAAGAATGGCTATAAGTATGATTTTAAGAAAGGAAACAGGCTCGGCAAAAACTAGCATTTCACTAGCCACAACACCGGCTGTTCCCATGCCAACAAAAACAGCATAAGCTACGCTGACTTCTATGCGTTTTACAGCCAAAAGCATACAGGTAAAAGAAATTAAAACTCCAAGGGCTGTTAGACAGTATTCTAAAATACTTTGAGAGTATTTAAGCCCACTCACCCAAAAAATTTCAGCTATAGCACCAAAGATAACCAAAAACCAAGCAAAATTTGTAGATATTTTTTTCTTCATATAATTTCTTCATTTTAATGTAATTTTTCTTTAAGTTTACAAAATACACCTCAAAATAAGACAAGAAGAGATAAAAAAGAAAAAAGAGCAAAGCCTAGTTTAGCTACTTTAAAGTATAAATTTTTAAGCTCATTTTTTATAGCTAGCTCTTTTTTTAAGGCTTCATAAAAGATTCCATAGTAAACGTATTTTAAATACCTTCCATAAAGCTTGTAATGCAAGGAGCTAAAAAGACTAAGCTTTACATTTGTGATAATAAGACAAAGACTATAAAAAATGTATACTTTCATGCTAAGACTTAGGAAAAAGTTCTTTATAAAAAAAGATGAAAAGCCCTATGAAAATAACTGCTAAACCAAGTATCTTAAAGATAGAAATTTCTTTTACAGCCAAGGAAAAAGCACCCATTCTATCTAGGATCATACCTGTTATAATTTGTCCTAAAACAAGCATTAAAAACATATTTGTAAGCCCTATTTTTGGTGCTAAAAAAGCAGCGGCAAAGACTATAAAAGCACCCAACACCCCGCCTAAATACTTCCACCATTCCTGACTTATGCTAAGCTTAAAAACAGAGGCGTTTAAAAGACCGGCAAAATAAAGCATGATAAGTAAACAAAGTGTGCCAACAAAAAAATTCACAAAGGCAGCAAGTAAATGAGCATTTAATACAGAGCGTCCTAAAGCTGAATTTATAGGCACTTGAACTGCTAAAGCCACACCTATAAAAAGAGCCATTATGTAATAAAACATCTTTTAGATCCTAAAATTTTTTAGCTAGATTCTAGCAAAATATCAATTAATATTAAGGAATTTTTTCAAAGAATA
>CASFHJ010000104.1 GCA_949294425.1 uncultured Campylobacter sp. | reverse complement strand
TGGCTTTTCTATTTTATTGCTTTCTGGTATGGTTACTGAAACGTCCATTATTTGTGTGGAATTTGGGCTTTGGCTCTTGTTTTTTCCTAGAAAATAAGTTTCATGCCAGTCTATACTTTTATTTATGCTTAGATGCATGGTCTTTTCGCTACCATCAAAGCTTAGATAGGTTATGCTAATTTCTTTTATTGCTCTAGCATCAGAGTTAAATCTAATCTCCTCTTTTTCGAGCTCTTTTAGCTGCGCTTTTTCTATATCCTTTGGTGATATAAAAGGGTTTGCAAATGCAAAAATAGGCAAGATAAAAAGCAAGATAAAATTATTTATTTTCATTTGGATATAAACCCTTAAGTTCAAAATAATCCTTTTGTGCCTGTGAATTTTGCTTTTTAAGCCAAAGTATTCTTTTTTCAAGCTCTTCCTTTGTGCTTTGTAAGGAAAGCAAGGTATCTAAAGAAGAATGCCCAAAAAGCATATTTCCAAAGTAAATCGCACATAAGACAGCTACAAGTCCATATGCTGCAGTCTTTACTAAGTCTATATAAAAATTTCTTTTTTTTAAGCTTTCATCATATTCTTTTAATAAATCGTCTATAGTGATTCTCCTAAATATTCATCATTTTCAAGCTCTATCTCTAGCAAGCGGTTATACTTAGCAGTCCTTTCTCCTCTTGCTAAGGCTCCTGTTTTGATTTGTCCTGTGTTTAAGGCTACTGCAAAATCTGCTATAAAATCATCTTCGCTTTCTCCGCTTCTATGACTCATTATACATTTGTAATTGTTCCTTTGTGCTAGACGCACGGTTTTCATCGTTTGAGTAATACTTCCTATTTGGTTTGGCTTTATTAAAACTGCATTTGCGATTTTTTTTCTTATACCCTCTCTTAAAATTTCCTCATTTGTTACAAATAAATCATCGCCCACAAGTTGAATTTTATCCCCAAGTCTTTGTGTAAGCTTTATCCAACCCTCAATATCATTTTCAGCCAAGCCATCTTCAATGCTTACTATAGGATATTTGCTACAAAGCTCCACATATCTATCTATAAGCTCATCGCTACTAAAACTTTTGCCCTCTAAATGATATTTCCCATTCTTAAAAAATTCCGTGCTTGCTACGTCAAGAGCTAGTTTTATACGATTTTCATATCCTGCTTTTTTTATGCAAGTCATTAGTAAATCCAAAGGCTCTGTGTTATTTGCTAAATTCGGTGCAAAACCACCCTCATCTCCTAAGGCAGTTGAGTGCCCTAAAGAGGCTAATTCTTTTTTTAAAACCGCATAAATTTCACATACAGAACGAAGTGCTTCTTTAAAGCTTGTAAAAGCATAAGGCATGATCATAAATTCTTGAAAGTCTACGTTGTTATTTGAATGTGCGCCACCATTTATGATATTACACATAGGCACGGGTAAAATACTAGCATTTGCCCCACCTAAATAACGATATAAAGGTATATTTAATGCCTTTGCTACAGCTCTAGCATTTGCCATAGATACGCCAAGTGTCGCGTTAGCTCCCAGGTTTGAGTAGTTTTTGCTTCCGTCAAGCTCTCTTAGGGTTTCATCAAGTTGGCTTTGATTAAAGGCATCAAGTCCTATTATATTTTCTGCTATTTTTTCATTTACATTAGATATAGCCTTTAAAACGCCCTTTCCTCCAAATCTCTCATCTTTATCTCTAAGTTCTATAGCCTCTTTTGAGCCAGTGCTAGCCCCACTTGGAACTATAGCCTTACCCACGCTACCATCGCTTAGGGTAATTTGGGTTTTGATGGTTGGATTTCCTCTGCTATCAAGCACCTCATAAGCCATAACATCTTCTATATATAGCATTATTCCTCCTCTTCATTGCTATCATCAGTGTTTAAAGCAGCCTCTATACCTATGGAATTTTTTATTGAGCTTACTATCTCATCTGCTAGTTCTTTATTTTCTTTTAAGAAAGCCTTAGCGTTTTCTCTGCCCTGTCCTAGCTTTTTAGCCTTGTAAGAAAACCATGCACCACTTTTGTCTATTATGTCAAGCTTTACACCATAATCTACTATCTCGCCTTCCTTGCTTATACCCTCCCCAAACATCACATCAAATTCAGCCTGTTTAAATGGAGGTGCGACCTTGTTTTTAGCTACCTTTACCTTTACTCTATTTCCTATTGATTCTTCATTTTGTTTTAAGGTAGCTACTCTTCTTACATCAAGTCTTACTGAGGAGTAAAATTTAAGCGCATTTCCGCCAGTCGTGGTTTCTGGTGTGCCATA
>CASFHJ010000103.1 GCA_949294425.1 uncultured Campylobacter sp. | reverse complement strand
CCTAAGACTTGTTTTTAGCTTTGAAGGGCTTGTTTTAGGTTCTGTTATAAGCTCTTTGCCTTTTATGTTAGCACCTATTCAGAGTGCATTTTGTGCTCTTCCTAAAAATATTATAGAATGCTCTTACACTCTTGGTAGGGGTAAACTTTACACTCTTTTAAGGATAATCATACCAAATTCAAAGCTAGGGCTTTTAAGTGGAGTAGTGGTTTCTTTTGCTCACACTATGGGAGAATTTGGGCTTGTGATGATGATAGGAGGGCATATAAAAGGAGAGACTCTTCTTGCTTCTATAGCTGTTTATGACGAGCTTGAGGCTTTAAATTATGATTTAGCTCATAAGTATGCTCTTAGCTTACTTCTTTTTTCTTTTTTCTTGCTTTTAAGCTTAATTCTTATAAAGAAAAAACTAGAAAGAAAAGATAAATGATACAAATTCGCATACGCCATAGCTTAAAGCCATCAAAGATGAACTTAGTTTTTGAAAAGGATTTAAATGAGGGTGATTTTTTAGCCATATTTGGTCAAAGCGGGGCTGGAAAAACAACTATCTTAAGGATAATAGCAGGACTTTTAAGGCCTGATTATGCCTATATAAAGGTGGGAGATGAGCTTTGGGCAAATAGTGATAAAAAATTCTTTTTAAGCCCTCAAAAAAGAAACATAGGCTTTGTTTTTCAAGATTATGCCTTGTTTCCAAATTTAAGTGTTAGGCAAAACTTAGCTTATGCCTTAAAAGATAAAAAAAATACAGATGAAAAGATAGATTATTTTTTGGATTTACTTGCTTTAAAGGATTTTGAAAATGCCTATCCAAGTAAGCTTTCTGGCGGACAAGCACAAAGAGTAGCCCTAGCAAGAGCCATTTTAAAAGAACCTACTTTGCTCTTGCTTGATGAGCCTTTAAGTGCCTTAGATACTGAGATGAGATTAAGTTTGCAAGATGAGCTTTTAAGGCTTTATGAAAAATTTAAGCTAACAAGTATATTAGTAAGTCATGATATGCCTGAAATTTTTAAACTTGCAAATAAAATCATAGAGCTTAAAGATGGGCTTGTGCTTAGGGATTTTGTGAAAAAGGATTATTTAGGTGCTTTAAAACCGGGTCTTAATGCAAGGGCTAGAATTTTAGATATACAAAGAAATGATGAAAAAGTGTATTTAAGTATCTTGCTAGGAGAGGATCTAAGTAGACTTAGTATAGATAAAAACACTTTTGATAAAAGATTTAAAGCCCTTAAAATAGGGCAGGATATAAGTCTTAGCGATATTTTTACCTTATCTAAATAAGGCATCGAGATTAAACTCACTAGAAAGATCATAAGTCATATCCTCAGTATCATTTTGTATAGCTAGGGCAAGTTCATCAAGCAGCTTAGAAATCTCTTCCATCTTATCATCTACGTAGGCTAAAACACCCTCATAACCATTTTTTTCAAGCACTAACAAAGGATTTTGTATTTCAAATGAAAAGAGCTTTGAAGCTAAATTTAGGCAAAAGCTATTATCAAATAAATGCTCACCCATAAAAGAGCAATTTTGTATAAGCTGTGAGCTTTGTGCATCAAGCATTCTTTTTTGTTCTTGGCTAGTGTTTTCAAGCTCTCTTTCTTTTATATTTTTGCTAATCTTTTTTAAGGAGATATTAAGCACCTGCAAAGCACCTATAAAGTCGTTTGCATCGCTGATTTGAGAGACTAAATTTTTAGCCTTAAAACCGGATTTTCCCTGTATATCGCCAAGATGTTTTTTTAAAATTTCAAGTTCTTTGCTCATAGCTTTTCCTTAAGTAAAAAATTTAAAGTATAAAAGCAAGTTTTATTCCAAGTTTTTAATTACTTCTTCAAGTTCTTTGTTTATAATTACTTCTTCAAGGTGTGTAGCTATATAAGCTGCCATTTTATTTAAAACATTATTGAATGTTATAATTGTTTGTTCTATGTTATCTGGCGGTCCTATTCTATGCTCAAATATCACGACCCTTTGCTCTAAAATTTTGTTACTTTTTGCTTCTATTAAGCTAAAGTTTACCCTGCTTTCTA
>CASFHJ010000102.1 GCA_949294425.1 uncultured Campylobacter sp. | reverse complement strand
CAACATGTCCGGGAGTGTCTATTAAATTTAATATATAATCTTGACCTTGAAATTCATATTCAAGCCTCACAGATTGTGCCTTTATGGTTATACCTCTTTCTTTTTCTATATCCATAGTGTCAAGTACTTGAGAGCTCATTTGTCTTTCATTTATGGCTTTGCATTCTGTGATTATTCTGTCTGCTAGGGTGCTTTTACCATGATCTATATGTGCTATGATTGAAAAATTTCTAATATTACTCATCTTAAAATCCATAAAATAAAAGCTTGATTTTAGCAAAACTTGCTTTAAAGAAAAATTTAATATAATTAGGAAAAATTTAGGATTTTCATGCTTAAGATTATTTATTTTGTCCTTTTGCCTTTCTTAGTTTTTGCTACAAATTTAAAGGATTTCATAGAGCTTAGCTTAAAAAATGAAACAGCCTTGATAAAAGAAAACGAGCTTTTAAAGGCAAGTACTCAAAGACAAAAGGCTTTAAGTGCTTATTTTCCAAGCATAAACTTAGAAAGCGCTTATAATGCAAACAATGGAGATGTTTTTATAGACAGGGCAAAAGAAAGCCTTTATGCCTCATTTTCTCTTTCTTATATAATCTATGATGGGGGCAAGAGAGAAGCTTATCTTGATGGCACAAAAAGTATGCAAAATATAGCTTTTTTAAATTTAAAACTCAACGAGCAAGACATAATTTACAAGGCTTGTGTGCTTTATTTTAACTATCTAAGTTTAGAAAAGATAATATCAGCAAATAAAGCCAAAGAGGCTTTTTTAGAGGATAGCTTTAAAAATACAGAAAGACTTTTTAAGGCTGGTTTAAAAAGCAAAGAAGCAAGACAAAGCATAAATGCTGCTTATGAGCAAAGTAAAATAGAGCGAATGAAAAGTGAGCTAAGGCTTTTTGAACTTCAAAAAGAAATTTTAATACTTGCAAAAGAAAAATTTACTCCAAAAAAAGAGGAATTTTTACAAGAACCAAGGTATCAAAGCCCTGATAACATAGAGCTTAAAATATTAAAAGAAGAAGAAAATTTAGCCAGTTTAAACTTAGATATGGCAAGGTCTGAGTTTTATCCGCATTTTTACATACAAAATAGCTATGGTTTTTATCAAAATTATTTTGATTTTAGTCTACCAGCTCCCTTGCCTGTTTTTGCTTCAGATTTTATGGATAAGTATTTTAAGAAATACTCACAAAATAATAGCTTTGTAATAGCCATGAGGTGGAAACTTTTTGATTATAAACTAAGAAGTGCTGAAGTAGAAGAAAAAAGGCTAGATCTTTACTCAAAGAAACTTCAAAGAAGGCTTAAAGAAAGGCAAAACAAGGCTGAGCTTGAATATAGCTTAAAAGAATTACAAGTGTTAAAAGAGCAAATAAATACTCTTAATCTAGCCTTAGAGGCTTCAAAATTAAGCTTTGAAAGCATAGATAAAAAATACAAAAGCGGTCTTGCTTCTCATAATGAATACCTAAAAGCACTTGATGATAAATTTATTTCTATAAGTAGACTTGAACTGGCAAAAAATGACTTTGAAATAGCAAAGGCTAGGTATTATTTACTAGCAGGGCTTGATATAAGAGAAAGGATTTTAAGATGAGGATTTTTGTATATATTTTGTTTTTTAGCTTAGCTTTAAGAGCTGAGGAAGTTTATGCTTATTATGATGTTTATGCCTTAAAACAAAGCACTCTTGCTATGCAAAGCTCTGGCGTGGTAAAAGAGATTTTTGTAAAGCCTTCTGATGTAGTTAAAAAAGGAGATATACTCTTAGAGCTTGAAAACAATAGCGAAAAAATAGCCCTAGAACTTGCAAGAAGTGATTATGAATTAGCCTTAACAGAGCTTAACAATACAAAAAGTAAGCTGCTTAAATTTAGCGAGGTTAAAGATGTCTTAGATACGCAAAGCTTTGAAGATATACAAAATGCCTTTGATTTAGCAAGATTAAAGGCACAAAAAGCAGAGCAAAATGTAAAAAAATACGAGGATCTTTTGGAAAAAACTATTTTAAAAGCACCTTATGACGCAGTAATAGCTGATAAATTTATAAATTTAGGCGAGGCAGTAGCTGCAATATCACAAAGGCTTTTTGAAGTCTTTTCTTATCCAGATGTTAAACTTGTGCTTAGTTTTGATGAAAAGTATAAGGACAAGGTTAAGCTAGGGCAAAGCTATGTGTATAAGATTGGCAATGAGCAAAGAGAGGCAAAGATAGAATTAATATATCCTAGCATAGATGTAAAAAATAGAAAAATTTATGCAGAAGCTTATACTACAGGACTTGTTGTAGGATCTTTTGGAGAAGGGAAGATACTTATAAAATGATGAAGATAGCCATAAACAGACCCATAGGGGTTTTAATGTTTTTTTTGGCATTGATAGTTTTTGGACTTATCTCTGCTTTTAGTATGAGTGTGAATTTATTTCCTAGCGTAAATGTGCCTATTATAAAGGTAAGCACTAAGTTAAATGGGGATTTAAAATACGTAGAATCAAAGGTTACCACAGAGATAGAAAATGCCCTTAGCGATATAGAGGGTATTAAAACCATATCATCAAGCTCTTTTGATAATTTTAGTGTAAGCGTTATGGAATTTGAGTTAGATAAGGACTTAGAAGTAGCTGCAAATGACGTAAGAGACAGGCTTGGTTCTTTGTCTTTACCTGCAAAACCAGAGGTTGAAAAGCTAAATTCAGAAGCAGGAGCTGTTATTTCCATCTTTCTTTATTCTAAAAGCGATGACTACATAGGCTTAATGAGAGCGGTTAATGAAAAGATAAAGCCCTTTTTGCAAAGATTAAACGGGGTAGGAAAGATACAAAGCATAGCTTACTTAGAGCCACAAGTTAGGATAAAACTAGATCCACTTTTACTTCAAAAATATAATTTAAACGCCCTAGATATAGCAAATTTAATAAAAAGACAAAATTTCAAACAAGCATTAGGAGAGCTTGAAAATGACAAGGAAAATTATATCATAAAGGGATATTTTGAGGCTACTTCCCTGAAAGAGTTAGAAGATATTGTAGTTTTACCCGGGCTTTTTTTAAAGGATATAGCAAAGATAGAAAAAGATTTGCAAGACAGAAAGCAAATAGCCATAAAAGATGATAAAAGCGGTGTTTTGCTTGAGATAAATAAGGTTAGAGGCTATAATGCCCTTGAAACTATATCTAATGTAGAAAAAGAGCTTTTAGCCTTGCAAAAACTAGCAGGAGATGATGTAGTCTTAGAAGTGGTATATAACAAAAGCCAAAACATAAGCAAACATCTTTATCAAGTCATTTTTGACATGTGCCTTGGTATAATTTTAACTATCTTAATAGTCTATCTTTTTTTAAGAAATATAAGCGCTACCTTAATAGCTAGTGTAGCCATACCAACTTCCATCATATCAACCTTTTTTCTTATAGATTTAATGGGCTATGATTTAAACCGCCTTACCCTAATCGCACTTACCCTTAGCATAGGAATTTTCGTAGATGATGCTATAGTTGTTATAGAGCATATAGCAAAGAAGATAGATGAGAATTTAGCACCCTTACAAGCAGCTTATGAGGGTATAAAAGAAATAGGCTTTTCAGTGCTTAGCATAAGTGTTGTTTTGCTTTGCGTTTTTGTGCCTATAGCCTATATGCACTCTATACCCGGACTTTTTTTCAATGCACTTGGAATAAGCGTTGCAAGTGGAGTTGTGATAAGCTTTTTAGTGGCTGTATTTTTGATACCAAGCCTTGCTGCTAGGTTTTTTTCTAGTAAAAAGAGTAAATTTTATTATAAAAGTGAGCCTTTTTTTCAAGCTTTAGAGCGTAGATACGAGCTTTTACTGGGAAGTATTTTAAGGAATAAGGCTAAGTTTTTATTAGGATCTTTTGTGCTTATTGCTGCTTGTTTCTTTCTATCAACTAGGCTTGGGCTTGATTTTTTACCTATGGAAGATGATAGTGAATTTCAAGTTTTATTAGAAATCAAAGAGGACTTAAGTTTGGAGGCTATGAAGCTTAAATCCTTAGCCATTTTAG
>CASFHJ010000101.1 GCA_949294425.1 uncultured Campylobacter sp. | reverse complement strand
CCCATCTCTAAACAAGCATTTTAATCATTCTATAGTGCTAATTAATCTTATAGCAATACCTCTAATACCTATTTGATTAATATGTTAAAGCTCTTTTAACATTCTCTCATAAGCTGCTTTAGTTCCTGGACGCACTGAAGTTAATAAACTTGCTATAACAATCACTAAAGATGCTACTAAAAAGCCTGGAACTATTTCATAAATAGGAAAATTAAATAAAGTAGCCAAATAATTCTTCCATAATACAACTACCAAAGCCCCGCTAATCATACCTAAAATAGCCCCTACTCTAGTCATTCTACTCCAAAAAAGTGAAAAAAACATCACAGAGCCAAAAGATGCTCCAAATCCCGCCCATGCATAAGATACTATGCTTAAAACACTTGAATTTTTATCTGTGGAGATTAAAAAAGCAATTACCGCTACGATTAAAACACCGATTTTACCAAGCCTTAATACTACCTCATTAGAAGCATCGGTTTTAAAGATTTTTTTATAAAAGTCTTCTGCTATGGTAGAGCTTGAAACTAAAAGTTGTGAACTAGCCGTGCTCATAATGGCTGCTAAAATAGCTGAGAGTAAAATTCCTGTTATCCACGGATTAAAAAGAAGTTGAGACATGACGATAAAGATTTTTTCAGGATCTTGTAAAGTAAGATTAAATTTATACATATAAGCAATCCCTAAAACTCCCATTAAACAAGCACTAATTAAGCATAAAATCATCCATCCTATACCTATGAAAGTAGCTATTGGGATATCTTTGGTTGAGCGAATTGACATAAAACGTACTAAAATATGAGGTTGTCCAAAATATCCCAGACCCCAAGCAAGTGCTGAAATAATGCTTAATAATCCCACTCCCTCGCCCATAGATAAAGCATTAGGCTTGATTTCTCTTATAATATTAAAAGCTTCATTAAAACCACCTAAATGATAAAGCATCACAATAGGCACAACAACAAGAGCTGACATCATCAAAATCCCTTGTATCATATCTGTCCAGCAAACTGCTTTATATCCACCTAAGAAAGTATAAGCAACGATGATTAAAGTTCCTGTGCTTAAAGCATATTCATAAGCGATTCCAAAAGTGCTTTCAAAAAGCTTTGCACCACCTACAAGCCCTGATGAAACATAAAAGGTAAAAAAGATTAAAATCACCACTGCACAAACTATACGCAAAATGTGCTTGTCATCATCAAAACGCGTTTCAAAATAATCAGGTATGGTTAAAGAATTAGCAATCACACTCGTATAAATTCTAAGTCTTTTTGCCACAAAAAGCCAATTTAAACTAGCTCCTATAGTAAGTCCTATAGCAATATAAGAATCAATAAATCCACTAACATACAAAGCTCCAGGCAAGCCCATTAAAAGCCACCCACTCATATCTGATGCTCCTGCGCTTAAGGCTGAAATCACAGGACCTAAAGAACGACCACCTAAAAAATAATCTTCTGTATTTTTATTTTGTCTATAGAAACAAAAACCTATATAAAGCATTAAAATAGCATAGGCTATAAACATTATTACAATAGGGATATTAATTTGAACTACTTCCATATTTTACTCCTTTAAAGCTCTAATTCCTAAATTTCCATAGCGATGAAAAGAAATGCTTAAAGACTTTTCATTAAAATAATTTAAAAGTTCAAAGCGTCCATTTATAAGAGGCTTATCTCTAATGATTATCTTGGCTAAACTTGCTGCTTTTATATAAATTTCATCTTCTTTACTAGGCTTTGCAAGATAGCGAATACGTTCATAATCCTGTATTTTTTCTATAAATCTATCCTTGCTTTCTTGTAAAAACAATACCTTTGCACCTATATTTTTAACTATTTCTTTTACAATATCAAGTTTTTTATGATCTTCATAACTAATGCTAAGATCAACTTTTGCTAAATTTGCTGCTAAAATCACTCCTAAAATATCTCTTAAACTCTCATCACCGCATAGTCTAAATACCATATTTTTAATATTAGTATAAGAAAAAAGATTATCCTCACCTCTAATTTTTACATAATCTTTTGATACGCTAAATTCATTTTTATAATGAAAAGCATAAGATCTTGCCATTTTAGCTACTTCTTTAAGCTCATCTTGCTCTTTTTGATCCAAATCAAGCTTTAAATCATCAAGCTTGCTTGCAAATTCATTGTTACTTAAATTCTCATCAAAATCATTTTGATAGATATTTAAAAACTGCGTAATATAATTATAGATTCCCACCTTTCTACCATTTCCAATGGCTGATTTTTTAACCCCTCCAAAAGGCTGACGCAAAACAATAGCACCTGTTGTAGGCTTATTAATATAAATATTTCCTGCTTCAATATGTGTGTGAAAATACTCCCACTCTCTTTCATCTAAGCTTTCAAAACCTGCTGTTAAACCATATCCTGTTGAATTTACTATTTCAATGGCTTCTTTTAAATCCTTAGCTCTCATTACGCTTAAAATCGGAACAAAAAGCTCATTTAAATGAGTAAAATCTCCCTTTTTAGTGCCATACTTAATACCCGGAGTCATTAAATAAGGATTATCATCTATGAATTTAGGCTTTAAAACCCACTCTTCATAAGGAGCTAACTCATTTAAAGCTTTTTCAACCTTAGGGCTTATTTTATCTGCTAGTGTACCAAGCTTGTTTTTAAAATCATATGGATCTCCTACTGCCAAAGAAGAAGCTGCATCAATTAAAGTCTTTTTAAACTCTTCATCTTCATAAACTTCATCTTCTAAAACAAGCAAGGAAGTAGCTGAACATTTTTGTCCAGAATTTGAAAAGGCTGAATGAATAATATTTTTAATCGCACTATCACGATCGGCAAATTTAGAAACGATAGTGGCATTTTTTCCTCCTGTTTCAGCACTTAAAAGTAAGGTTGGATTAGCCTTTAACATCGCATAAGCAGTATCTTCACCCCCTGTTAGCACAGAAAAATCAATGACTTCATCACTAAGTAAATATTTAGAAATATCACTTCCTTTTGATGGTAAAAAAATCAAAGCATCTTTAGGAATTCCAGCATCCCAAAGGCATTTACAAAGCATATAACCTGTAAGGATAGATAAAGATGAGGGCTTATAAATGACTACATTACCTGCTGCTAAAGGAGCTACTATAGTTCCAATTGAAATTCCTACAGGAAAATTCCAAGGTGCTATGGTAATACCTATGCCCTTAGGGCTAAATTTGGTATTTTTATTTTGTTCTCTTAAAACTCTTAAGGAGTGTGGATAAAATTCCGTAAAATCAATAGCTTCACTTACTTCAGGATCAATTTCTAAAAAAGTTTTTCCCACTTCTAAGGCTGAAATCCCTATTAAATCCCCTCTTCTTTCTCTCATTATGCTTGCTGCTTTTGCTAAGATAGAATGAATCTCATCAAAGCTTTTTTCTTTAAATTTAGATTGCTTAGCTACTTCTAAGGCTTTTTTAATCTCTTTTTCACCTGCTAAATAAGCCTTACCTATGGTATGATTTTTAATCTTATCTTTTACTTCTAAAAAGTTTAAATTCTCATTTTCAAAATTTAAATCCCCTATAACTGGATAAGCATTAAAATCTTTTAGATTCTCATATTTTTCTTTAATTTTCTTAGCCCAATTCCTATTGACACTTAGGATAAAATCTGTATCGCTTTCATTTTTAAAAACCCCACTTTCATAAGCACTAACTACATTTTGAGTTTTATTTCTATCTTGTATACGATGAGTTGAATTATCAAGTGTTTTAATGCCTTCAAGAGATTTTAAGAAAAGTTCTTTTTGAGTATTCCAATTTTTATCACCCACCTTAAGATTGAAAAAATATCTCATAAAATTATCAATGCTAGTATTTTCATCAAGCCGTCTTACAAGGTAAGCAATGGCATTATTAAAATGAGCCTCATCACAAACGGGTGCATAAAGGATTAAATCGTGCATTTTTGATAGCTCATAAGAGCATTGCAAGCTCATACCCTCAAGCATTTCAAAGGTAAAAGAAGAAAAAGCCCCAGCTTCAGCTATTCTTGTATAAGCATAAGCGATCTCAAAGATATTATGACTTGCTATACCTATGTTAATGTATTTATAGTTATCATTTTCTAGTATAAAATCTAGCATTTTATTATAATTACTATCTGTGTCTATTTTTTTAGAAAAAGTAGGAAGTTCCCAACCCTTTTGGCTAGCTATGGTTTCTTCACTTTCCATATTTGCACCCTTAACAAAACGGATTTTAATAGGTTTCATTCCTTTTAAAACCCTTTCTTTTGAAAAGGTGAAAAGTTTTTTTAAATACTCATAAGAATCAGGTATATAAGCTTGTAAAACAATCCCTGCTTTAATATCAAATTTAGCCACGCTTTCCATAAAAGCAGCCACAGTTAGCTCTAAATCTCTAAATTCTTCCATATCTAAATTAATAAATTTAGGTTTAGCTTGCTTCTTTTCTTCTTCTAAAGCTAGAGCATAAAGATGATCAAGCCTTTTTACCACTTCATTTTTAGAATAATCAAAATCAATGATATTAATTTGTGAAAAAATAGTAGTGATTTTAATGGAAATATAAGTAATATAGCTTGATTTTAAAGCTTCTTCATATTTTTGTATGCGGTATTTACTCTCAAGCTCTCCTAAAACTTCTTCACCGATTAAATTTACATTTAAAGTGATCTTATCTTGTTCTTTCCTTTTCTCAATGTGTGGTTTTAAGATATTTACATCAGCATCAAGCACCATGGCTTTAGTATCATTTCTTAAATGACTAATAAAAAAAGGTACACTTAAATTTGGAGCAAATTTTCCAAAATTCAAAAAAGAAAAAAGTAAAAATTTTTCAAATACACTAAAAAAATCTGCTATGCCATATTTATTTAAAGTATGCTCTATAAGTTCAAAACTCGCTTTTTTATCCTTACATCTAAAAGAGCGATCAAGTAATTCTATAAGCATTACTTTATTTTGAGGATTATTTAAAAGCTTTTGCATTTTAGAATGAAATTCCTTTTCGCTTGTAGAGATATTTGCCTCAATTTTTCTTTGCAATTCTTCTGCCAACTCTAAAGCTTTTGTAACATTTGGTATCATTCATACTCCTAAAAAGCAAAATTATTTAGTTTAATGATAATAAAAATAAGAGTTTAAAAAGAATAATAATGGGATAAAAAAGGATATAAATTTTCTAAATGAGTATAAAAGTAACAAATTAAAGAATATAAATAATTTTCTATTTAGATACAGCTTTTTACTATAATAAAAGCTCGTATACCTTCTTCTTTTAGTATTTTTAAGCATTTTAGAGCTTTTTTCATTAAGTGTGATTAAAAGTCTGCCTGAAGTTTGAAAATCACAAAGAAGTAAATTATATTCATCTAAACAAGGGTGTATTTTATAAAATCCTATAAGCCCTAAATGAGATTAAGCCCACATTAAAATACTCTTTTGTCCATCTTAAGCAAATAAACTCATTTTTAAAAAGCTTGTCCCTTAAATGCCAATTCCCAAAAATCATTTAGCCACTTTACAAATTCTTCTATGCTATAATACCAATGCCAATTTTAAGAGACTTAATAATGTTTTAGCCACTTTACAAATTCTTCTATGCTATAATCAAACCTAGCCAATTAGATTTGGATGTTTTGTTTTAGCCACTTCACAAATCCTTTTATGCTATAATTTGGATTTAAAAGTTTTTGGAAAGAACTCTTGTTTTAGCCACTTCACAAATTCTTCTATGCTATAATTTTGGCGGCTTACATTGCAAAAGCCAAAGTGTTTTAGCCACTTCACAAATCCTTTTATGCTATAATATAATTCAAAATCAATAATTATTGGGACTGGTTTTAGCCACTTCACAAATCCTTTTATGCTATAATCTCTGGGCTAATATCGTGGGTTATCTCTTTGTTTTAGCCACTTCACAAATCCTTTTATGCTATAATCCTTGAGGTGCTTAAGGCAAGGTCTGGGCTGTTTTAGCCACTTCACAAATCCTTTTATGCTATAATCTTCAGCTTCGTTATAGTAAAATGATTGGGGTTTTAGCCACTTCACAAATCCTTTTATGCTATAATAAACAACAAATAACACCATTCTTTCAATCCGTTTTAGCCACTTCACAAATCCTTTTATGCTATAATTATAACTATGATGAAGCACTGCCAACACAAGTTTTAGCCACTTCACAAATCCTTTTATGCTATAATAGCTTTAGATTAAAAGTGCCAGCAGCAAGGGTTTTAGCCACTTCACAAATCCTTTTATGCTATAATTAAAAATACTAAGTTTTTAAGCGAGGATGGGTTTTAGCCACTTCACAAATCCTTTTATGCTATAATTACCACACCCTTAATTGTAAAAGTGCTAGATGTTTTAGCCACTTCACAAATCCTTTTATGCTATAATGGGTTGAGGCTATTGATAACACTAATATCGGTTTTAGCCACTTCACAAATCCTTTTATGCTATAATTAAAGGTCTTTTTAGAAAGCCTAGAGGTTAGGTTTTAGCCACTTCACAAATCCTTTTATGCTATAATCTTGTGGGTCAGTTACTTTACTACCACATTGTTTTAGCCACTTCACAAATCCTTTTATGCTATAATAAGAGAGAAAAATACAAATCAAGTCAGCGAGTTTTAGCCACTTCACAAATCCTTTTATGCTATAATAAGTAGAAAGACAATTAAAAGTTAGCTTTGGTTTTAGCCACTTCACAAATCCTTTTATGCTATAATTGAGGCAAATCTCAATAGAGGCTAATAAAAGTTTTAGCCACTTCACAAATCCTTTTATGCTATAATAGGCAAGGCTCAAATAGCCTTGATATCGAGGCTAGAGGGATTATATAATAGCAATAAGGGTTTGTAAAGTGGCTAAAATAAGGAGTTTTTGTAGTTTCTCCGCGGGGTAACTGCCTAGCATCCCCTCAAAAACTACCTCCATTATCTA
>CASFHJ010000100.1 GCA_949294425.1 uncultured Campylobacter sp. | reverse complement strand
CTTACGGGAGAATTTACTCCTCCTGGTATGTATTTTAAAGCCTCTTTAAAAGCTTTTTCATTGCTTTGCATTTTCTTTCTCCTTGGTTTTTTCTTGTATATAGTTAAAGATGATTAAAATTTCATTTTCTGTTAAAGAATAACTAGGCATTATGCTACTTGCCTCCTTTACTTCGCTTAAAGATTTTTTAAAATCTTCATATTCTAAATTTTGTATACTAGGCACGACAAAGGCTGTTTTTTTGCCATTTTTTTTATAATATCCTAAAATTTGCATTTCTCCGCTTTCTCCGTGGCATTTGCTACAAGATACCCCGCGAGGGTTTTCATAAAGCATTTTTGAGTATTCTTTTATGCTTATAAAGTCATTTGCTTTCAAAAAAAATAAAAATAAAAGGCTTAAAGATATTATTTTCATCAAACAACTTTCATAAATAAAGATTGTGTTATAATACCCTTTTTATTTTTAAAAGGATATAAATGACTATACTTGATGGCAAAAAACTAAGCCAAGAGATAAAAGCTGAGATAAAAAAAGAAGTAGAGCTTTTAAAACAAAGTGCTATAGTACCAGCCCTAGCAGTCATCTTAGTAGGAGATGATGCAGCTAGTAAGACCTATGTATCAAATAAGGCAAAGGCTTGTGAGTCCTGCGGTATAAAATCCATACTTTATGAACTAGCTAAAGAAACAAGCCAACAAGAACTTTTAGCCCTTATAAATACCTTAAACTATGACGATAGCATAGATGGAATTTTAGTGCAACTACCCTTACCAAGTCATATAAGTAAAGATATTGTCATACAAAGTATAAATTCAAATAAAGACGTAGATGGCTTTCATCCTAGTAATGTGGGCTTTTTGCATAGCGGTATAAAAGGTTCTTTTCTACCTTGCACCCCAGCTGGAGTTATAGAGTTATTAAAGGCTTATAAGATAAGTTTAGCTGGATTAAATGCTGTTATCATAGGTGCGTCAAATATAGTAGGAAAGCCAATGGCTGCCATGCTTTTAAATGAGGGAGCTACCATAAGCATTTGTCATTTGCAAACAAAGGATATAAGTATTTACACAAGACAAGCGGATTTGATAGTTTGTGCTGCTGGATCTGTAAATTTATTAAAGGCTGATATGATAAAAGATGAAGCTATAGTAGTAGATGTGGGCATAAATAGGATAAATAACACCTTAGTAGGCGATGTTGACTTTGAAAATGTCAGCAAAAAGGCTTCTTTTATAAGCCCAGTTCCCGGAGGAGTAGGACCTATGACTATAGCTATGCTTCTTAAAAATACTATAAGATCAGCTAAAAATAGACTAAGACAAGGTTAAAAAATGACTTTATTTAAAAAGCTAAATTCTTTTTCAAATTCTTGGCTAGGAACTATAATCATAGTTCTTTTGCTTTTGTTTTTTTGTATACAAGCCTTTACCATACCTAGTGGCTCTATGAAAAATTCTTTACTTATAGGGGATTTTCTCTTTGTTAAGAAATTCTCTTATGGTATACCAACCCCGCATTTACCTTGGTTAGAAATACCTGTTTTACCAGACTTTGATAAGGATGGACATCTAATAGCTGCTGAGGGACCGCAAAGAGGGGATATAGTAGTTTTTAGGTATCCAAAGTCTCCTAGTATACATTTTGTAAAAAGGTGCGTAGCAAAGGGCAAAGATGAAGTCATAGTAAGTGCAAATGCTCTTTATGTTCGTATGAGTGAGGGCGATGAGTATATGAAAAGCAAATACCCAGATGATTTAGTAGAGCTAAAAGGTAAGCTTTTTGTGAAAGAGCCCTACAAAAATAAGGGTATACATTATGATGAAAGTAAAAATTTAGAAGCTCTTTATCAGTATGCCTTGTCTTTAGATAGATTTGCTATGCAGCCTGAATTTATATCTGAACTTGGGGTTTTGTCTTTTAGCGGGGCAAATGCTTATAGCTTTGTAGTACCTGAAAATGAGTATTTTATGATGGGAGATAATAGAACAGACTCAGAGGATAGTCGTTTTTGGGGTTCTGTGCCCTATAAGTATATAGTAGGACAGCCTTGGTTTGTGTATTTTTCCATAGATTCTCAAAGAAAAATTCGCTGGGATAGAATAGGGCGTTTTGTAGACACCTTAGAAAATGATGAAAAATTTATAAGAAAAAATGGGGATTAAATTTCAAAGCCTTTGCAAGATACTAAAATCATTGCTATTTCAACTTTTTTCTTAACATAAATTTATTTTTATTAGTTACAATACTTACTTCTTAAATAAAAATATAAAAGGAAAGGTATGAGAAAAATTTTAGCTTCTACAGCTTTACTTTGCGCACTTTCTACTGCTGCGATGGCTGAAAATGACGGATATTTTGGGGGTATTAGCTATGCTTATGGTTCTTTTAGCGATGGTGTATCCTTACTCGCATTAACAGCTAGTAATGCTTATAAGGGACATAGATTTGGACTTTACGGCGGTTATACAGATATAAGAGACGCAAATTTAGGTTTTAGGTATTATGGTTCTCTTGATTTTGGAACAGATTACACAAGAGGAAGTAATAATCCTCATTACTCTACCGTAAACATCTATGCAAACGCTGATGTTTTATATAAATTCTTAGAGCAAGATAATATAGAATACTCAGTATATGGTGGTGTAGCACTTGGTTTGGTAACTGGTAAACTTAGCTCTGGCTTTAGCTATGTAAATGAAACTGGCTTAGGACTTGGCTTAAATTTAGGAGCTAGGGTAAATTACGAAGCTTTTGGCTATAAATTTAGCACAGAACTTTACTCACGCACAGGTCTTATAGACTCTATCTTGCACGGCTCTGACTCTCAAATAGGCATTAGAACCTCTTATTTATTTTAAACTTAAAAAAAGAATTCTTGTATCTTTATAAGAATTCTTTAATTTATATTAGATAGAATTACGCCCGATTGTTTTTACAAACAATGAATTTTCTTTATAAAGGAATTTAACATGAAAAAAATCTTAGCTAGTGTAGCTCTTGCTTCTGCCTTGCTTTCATCTGCTGCTGTAGCTGAAGAAAGCGGATATTTCGCAGGTCTTAGCTGGGGATACGGTTCTTCTGGAGAAAACATATCTTGGTTAGGTTTATCTAAACCTGGTCCACAAAATTTAAGATCAGCTTTAAGATTTGGTGTATATGGTGGTTACACTCAAATGTTTAGCGACACTTTGGGTGCTAGATATTACGCTAATATAGACTTTGGTGGAGCTTATAAAAGCGGTTCTAATAGCCCTCATTTTGAAGCTCCTTGGAATATTTATGTAAATGCTGATGCTCTTTACAATTTTGATCTAGGCGGTGTAGAATTAGGTGCTTTTGGTGGTTTAGCTATTGGATACGTTCAGCATAAGGCTAAATACAAAGTAAATGGCAGCAGCGTTAGCTCCAGCACTAGCGGCGTAGATTTGGGTCTAAATTTAGGTCTTAGAGTGAATTATGAACTTCTTGGTTCTTGGTTCTCTACAGAACTTTACACTAGAACAGGCTTATATACTTCAGCTAAGTTTTCTAGACCTAGCGAGGAGTATTATAGAAATACCTCTATCATAGGTCTTAGAACTTCTTATAAATTCTAATGCCTTGCAAAAGGATAAATCCTTTTGCAAAAACTAACTTTTTTTAGTAAAGATCGTAAGAAATATATCTTTTTAAGTAAATTTTTTCTATTTTTGTTAACTTTTTACCTAATATTTAAAGATTATCTAACAATATAAGAATAATTTAATATTTCATTAACAATATCTTAGATACAATACAAGCCGGTTGTTTTTATAAACAATGAATTTTCTTTATAAAGGAATTTGCTATGAAAAAAATCTTAGCTAGTGTAGCTGTTATAGCAGCTTTAAGTACTTCTGCTGTAGCTGAGGAAAGCGGATATTTCGCAGGTCTTAGCTGGGGATATGCTGGAAATGGAAAGGACATATCTTGGTTAGGTTTAACAAAGCCTGGTCCTTATAATCTAAGATCAGCTTTAAGATTTGGTGTATATGGTGGTTA
>CASFHJ010000099.1 GCA_949294425.1 uncultured Campylobacter sp. | reverse complement strand
TTTATCTCTAGGCTACTTGGCTTTAGCTCAAATTTTGACTCATAAGAAAAGCTTACATTTTCAAATCTTATCCTTTCAAAGTCTCTTATCTTTTCATAGTCCTTAAAATCCTCAGTATAAGCTACTAAGGAGAGGCTTTTTATCTTATCAAGAGCTATTTTAGCTACTAAAATAGTAGGAAAGGCTGAAAGTAAAGAAAGCAAAGGAGCTCTTAGAAAAAACATGGCAAGGGCTATGGTTGTGGCGTTGGCTATGCTTGTTATCTTAAAATTTAAGGCTAGAAAAAACTCAAGAGCAACTAAGGCTAAAAAACTTGCATTAGTAAAATTCACATAAATGCTTTGCATTAAACTTGCCCTTATATTGCTCTTTCTTTTTTTAAGGGCGTATTTTTCAAAGTCATTTTTATAGTATCTACTTGCTCTAAAAATGTTTAAACTTAAATTCTTATGCCCGTCTATTATATCCTGATAGGCATTTTGCAAAAAGTCATCATTATTTCTTGACTCCTTAAAATATCTATGCATTTTTTTTATAAAGATAAGATCAAATAAGGCAGTAAAAACTAGGAAAATAAGGCATAGTAAAAAAATTTCATAACTAACATAAAGTATATAAGACAAAAGTGCCACAAGCAAAATGCTTGATTGTAAAAATTCAGGGCTTCTAAGCAGGGCAAAAGATATAGAGCGAGTATCACTTCCCAAAGAAGCCAAAAGCCTTGCCTTTCCTATCTTATCAAGCTGTATTAAATCCGTATCTAAAATTTGTTTTACAAGCTTTCTTTGCATTTTAAAGATAAATTTTTGTCCAAAAGAGGATAAGAAAAATTCAACAGCTACATTAAAACAAACAAGTAAGATTAAAAGCAAGATAAAATAAAATAGCAAAGAAAATGAGCTTTCATCAACGCTTAGTAAGTATTTATTGATAAAAGATAAGATCCAAACATTTAGCAAGGAGCAAAAAGAAGAAAGACATAAAAATATAAAAATTTTTAGCTTATTTTCCCTTAAAAGCCTTAGTATAAAATCCACCTAAACCTAGCCTCCTATTTGATAAAAGGCTCTTTGGGATTTATTTGCTATAGACCATTTATTTTTTTCTGGCTTATTTTTTATAAGCTCATATAAAAGCTCTGAAGCCCTTTTTAAATCCTTAGCCTTAAGAGCCTTTCTTATGCTTAAAGCCTCATCAAAATAAAGACAAGGAACCAAAAAGCCCTCTGCACTTAGCCTAATCCTATTACAAGTCTTACAAAAATCATCACTATGAGGCTCTATAATACCAAAAACATAGTCATTTATAGCATAAAGGCTAACTGGAGAGGAAGGGTCTTTTTCTAAGCTTATTATCTTGTGTTTTTGGGCTAGAATTTTTAAAATTTCTTGAGAGCTTAGGGATTTTAGCTGTCCGTAAGCATGGATATTTTCCATAAATTCTATAAAGCGAATTTGTATATTTTTAGATCTTGCAAAGTCAAGCAAAGAAAAAAGCTCATCATCATTTATTCCCCTTAAAACAACGCTATTTATCTTTACCACAAATCCAAGATCTATAGCCTCTTGTATACCTTCTAAAACCTCTTTTAAGACATCTTTTTGTGCTATTTTTTTAAGCTTGTTAGCATTTAAACTATCAAGTGAGATATTTATCCTTTTAAGCCCTGCATCTTTTAAGGCTCTTGCCTTTTGTTTAAGCAAAAAAGCATTACTTGTAAGGGCTAGATCCACATCGCCTTTATACTCTGAAATCATTTTTATAAAAAGCTCTAAATTCTCCCTTAAAAGCGGCTCTCCTCCGGTGATTCTTATCTTTTTAATACCCGCATCAATGGCGATTTTAACAAAGAAAAAAAGCTCATCAAAGCTTAAAAGCTTTTCATCTATTTTTTTATCAAAGGGAATTTTTGGCATACAATAAAGACAGCGAAAATTACAAGCACTAGTTACTGAAAGCCTTAAATAATCAATCTTTCTGCCATAAGAATCAAGCAACATTACTCTAAAAGCTTTCTAAATTTAAGTGCAAATTCCACATTTCCAGTGCTTATGCGAAGATCCTTTGCGATTTGCTCTATACTTTTTCCAGCCTGAAAAAGATCAACGATTTTTTGCTCCTCATCTTCATAATTTGGACTTAGCTTACTCATGTTTTGAGTCTTTTGCTCCAAGCTAGAAAGCCTATTTTCCTGCTCATTTTGAAAATCCTCTATAACGCTTTCAAAACCCTTTAAGCTCTTTAAAACAGGCAAGATCTTGCTATTTACTTCCTTATCCACCAAAAAAGAAAGTTCAGCCCTTGTCTCATCTAGGTATGAGCTAAGATCAGGGAGCTTTTCCTCCTTGTTTTCTAAGTCCTTTCTTAAAAAATGTAAGGTTTTATTTATCTCCTCTACAGCATTTTCAAGCTTTTTAATCTTTAGTGAATTTTCCTTATCCCTTATAAAAACATAGGCAAGTAAGCAAAGTATTAAAATAAATGAAATAAACAGATACAAAAAATCAACACTCATACACTATCCTTTTTTCTTTCTTTTAAAAATTCTCTTTGCATATTTGCCACAAAGCCATCGTATAAAATTTTATCATCGTTTTTAAATTTCTCTATCCTTGCTAGTTTTTCATCTATAGCCCTTACAAAAAAAGCCATATCCTCTCCCTCTAAACGAAAGCGAAAATAATACTCCTGCTCCTCTTTAAGCAAGGGATCTTTTATCTTTATATACTCATAATGAACAGCGCAAACAAAGCTAGAATGCTGAAGTTTTAAAAAATTTTGCTCGTTTTCAAGCCTTGATTCAAGCCTTAATATATCATTTTTTATAGACAATAAAAGCTTAAAAAGCACCTCTTCACTATCGCTAAATTCAGCCTTAGAAGCTAGTTTTTTAAAATGTGCCAACTTAGCATTTGTGCTTAGCTTAAAATACTCTTGCAAAAATTCCTCTTTATTGTCCGTGCAAGATTGAAAATCAACCCTAAAACCAGCGTTAAACAAAACCAAACTCAAAGTAAATCCACCAAGACAAAGATAAAAAATACTATACTTAAATAGCCATTTAGGGTAAAAAATGCCCTGTCTATATTAGCAAAATTCTTTCTTACTATAACTTGCTCTAAAAATAATATCACCGCACAAAGCACTATGCCTATAAAGCTTATGTAAGAGAGCTTAGCCTCATAAGCAAAACAAAACCAAAACAAAACAGCTAAAAAATGAAAAAAAGCAGACAA
>CASFHJ010000098.1 GCA_949294425.1 uncultured Campylobacter sp. | reverse complement strand
CCGTGTTCCTTTGGTGCAAGAAGAGGTTAAAAAAGCCTTTTCAAAGGATTTAAATAAATCAGTAAATCCAGACGAGGTAGTAGCCATAGGTGCTGCCATACAGGGCGCTGTGATAAAAGGAGATGTAAAAGATGTGCTTTTACTTGATGTTACTCCTCTTTCCTTGGGTATAGAAACCTTAGGAGGCGTTATGACAAAGATTATAGAAAAAGGCACAACTATACCTACAAAAAAAGAACAAGTTTTCTCAACTGCTGAGGATAATCAAAGTGCCGTTACAATCAACGTTTTACAAGGCGAGAGAGAATTTAGCAGAGATAATAAATCCTTAGGAAATTTCAATCTAGAAGGAATCCCACCAGCTCCAAGAGGAATGCCTCAGATTGAAGTAAGCTTTGATATAGACGCAAATGGAATCCTAACCGTTTCAGCAAAAGACAAAGCTACAGGAAAGGCTCAAGAAATAAAAATAACAGGCTCAAGCGGACTTAGCGAAGAGGAAATAAATAATATGGTAAAAGACGCAGAGCTTCACAAAGAAGAAGATAAAAAAAGAAAAGAGGTTGTAGAGGCTAGAAATTCAGCAGAAACTCTAATGCATCAAGTTGATAAATCCTTAACAGAGCTTGGAGATAAGATAGCTCAAGAGGATAAAGATAATATACAAAAAGAGCTTAATGACTTAAGAGAGCTGCTTAAAAATGAAAATGCTACTAAAGAGGAGATAGATAATAAAATGAAAAGCCTAAGTGCTGCCTCTCATAAACTAGCAGAAAATATGTATAAAAAAGATACAGAGGAGCAAAAAAAAGATGAAAAGAAAAAAGATGATGATGTTATAGACGCTGAAGTAGAATAATCTCGCCCTCCTAAAGGAGGGTCCTCTTTTAAATATACAAAAGCTAACTTTTTAAAAGCTTAATAATACTTTTTTTATCCTTTATTTATAAACTTTCTATAAAATCAAGAAAAAATAAAGGATAAAACATGAAATACAATACCATAAACAAAGAAGCAATAGACAAGCTTATGGATATTTTTTACGAAAAGGTAAGAAAGGATAAGGATATAGGACCTATCTTTAATGCAAAAATCGGCACAGACAATGAGAGCTGGAAAAAACACAAGGATAAAATTTCAAATTTTTGGCAGGGTATGATACTTGGAGAAGGAGATTATAACGGGCAACCTCTAAAAGCACACATGGAGCTTGAAGCCTTTGATCCTCAGCTTTTTGATGTATGGCTTGCTTTGTTTGAAGAAAGCCTCACTTTAATCTTTGATGATGAGATGAAATTTGTATTCTTGCAAAGAGCGCAAATGATAGCTAGAAATTTTAAAAATATCATGTATAGAGGTGCTTGAGTTTTTCTTTAGCCGCTAGTAATATATCCTCATCACTTGCAAAGTCAAAAAATTTAAAATCATTACCATGTTGCAAGTTGCCATCTAGTAAGTCTCCACTAAGGCGGTTTTTAAGATCAAGCTCTGCTATCTTAAAGCCGTCCATGCACTTACTAAATTCCACTAATCTTTTAGGTATTTCTTTTAATTTAGTATACAAAAAACAATAAGACTTAAGCCCTACCCTACCAACCCTTCCCCTTAGCTGATGTAAAGAAGCAAGACCTAATCTTTCAGCCCCTACTATTACTATGGTGCTAAGTCTTGGCAAAGAAATTCCTACCTCTATAACCGTTGTAGCCAGTAAAATTTTGCCATTTTTAGCAAAGTCCTCTAAGATATGCTCCTTATCTTTGTCTTTACCATGAGTTATAAATACTCCCTCGTATCTAGAAAGCCAGTAAGCCTTAGCCTCATTTAAGGAAAGATAGTTTAAGTTTTTACTTTTTTCAACCAAAGGATATATTATAGCTACTTGCTTATCATGCTTAAGCTCCCTTTTTATAGCTTCTTCAAGCTCTTTAAAATTTTCTTCTTTTAAGCATATTGTTTGAATGTCCTTTTTAAATGGCAACTCTTTTATAAAGGAAAAGGATATAAGCTCTGATTGCAGCATAGATAAGGTTCTTGGTATAGGAGTGGCTGAAAACTGCAAGAAATGCGCCCTTGTTTCATCTTTTTTTGAAAGATCATTTATAGCCTGTCTTTGCATTGAACCAAAGCGGTGCTGCTCATCTACCATAACAAGAACGGCATTATGTTTTTCAAGATGTATTAGAGCCTGTGTGCCTATGATTAAATTTGCATTTTTAAGCCTTTGATCAAGGTCTTTTTCTTTCTTTCCACCCTTTAAAAAAACTATGTTTACAAAGGAGGGTAAAAGCCTCTTAGCCTCATCGTATAGCTGCTTGGCTAGGATTGTGGTTGGAGACATCAAAACAGCTTGTCTTGGATACACAAGCAAGGAAGCAGCAAACATAACTACACTCTTACCACAACCCACATCACCCATTACAATGCGTCTTTTAGCCTCCTTAGATGAAAGGTCTTTTTTTATATCAGCTATGGCTCTTTCTTGATCCTTTGTAAGCTTAAAAGGCAAAGAGCTTATCCACTCAGCTATATCAAAAAGCTCTAAGTCATAGCTAGTAAAAAGGCGTTTTTTTAGTCTAAGCCTTCTTAAAAAATTATAAATTTCTATAAATTTTAAATCACTAGCAAAGGAGGATAAATTCTTAAAAATCTCATACGAGCTTTCATCGTAAGAATGAAGTTTTAAAAGCAGATCCATATGTTTTTGATCCAAAGAATAAGGCTCTAAGTTTTTTTCATTTATATGGCTTTGTATAAGCCTTTGTATAAGCTCATCTTTTATGCCTGAAATTTTATATCTTGGCACAAAAATTCCAGCCTCTTTTATGAATTTTGGATTTATAAAATTAAATTTAGAATTAAAAAAAGAAAGCTTTGAGTAAAATATATGTTCACTTTTAGGCTTTAAAAGAGCCAAATGCCAAGGCTTTGCATTAAAGATAACAAAGGAAGCGATACAGGCTGTATTCTTGCAGTAGCAAAGCCCGTGCAAACGACTTCCTTGTGAAAAATTTGCACTAATTATACTTACTTCTTGGGTGCAAAACTCCCCCTCTTTAAGCTTAGTGCTTATCCTAAAATCATCTATACTCCTAGGTATTAAAAGAGCTAGATCTAAGATATTATTTATAGAGAGTTTTTTAAATAAAATAAGGTCTTCATTTTTCATTTTCTATGCTTGCGAAAACTAGGTCTTTAAATTCTTCATGTTCTTTTATGTAAGAATTTAAATCCTTTAAAGAACTAGCCTCTATAAGCTTTAACTCAGCTCTTAAACGCCCTATTTGAAATCCTTGATAAAATTCTCTAAGAGCTATATCAAGCCTCTTTGCCAAGGACTCATAATAAAGACAAGATGAGCCTATCATGAAATTTTTTGCCTGTTTAAATTCATGCTCACTAAGCCCGTCTTTTATGAAGTCTGAAAATATTTCTCTTAAAAGCTCCTTTGCAAGCTTTGAATTCTCATTTTTAGTCTGTAAATAACCAAAAATCCTCTCATAAGAAAGACAAATATCAAGCCTAGCATAAGCACTATAGGCAAGCCCTCTTTTTACGCGGATTTCTTCCATTATCCTAGAGCCAAAACCCCCTGCTCCTAAGACAAAACTAGCTAACTTAGCAAGATACAAGTTCTCATCATTAAGTCTAAGCTTAGCAGGAGAAGCAAAATAAATATATGTTTGAGAGCTCTGTTTTTTCTGTTTTAAAGCATCTTCTGCCTTAAAAAAGTCAAAATGCTTATCCTTTAAATCTTTTTTGCTAAAAAGCTCTAGTATGGGGCTTATATTTTTTATAAATTCATCTTTTTTAAAATCCCCACCTATGCAAAAAATAGCCTTATTAGAATTTAAAAGCTCTTTGTGGTATTTTTTAAGCAAGTCTAAATTTATATCTTTTAAGCTTGACTCATCGCCATCTATAGAGCTTTGAAATTCCTTATAAGGATAGATATTTTTATTTAAAAGCCTCTTAGCTAGATAATCAAAATCAGTATTTTTACTAGCTAACTCGCCCAAAATTATAGTTTTAAGCCTAGTTAAAATCTCATCATCAAAATTTGGAGACTTAAGTAAGTCAAAAAGCTTTTTAAGGGCAAAAGAAAAATGCTCTTTCAAACAACTTATGTTTAGCTCAAAGCTTTCAAAATCAGCACTTGCACTTAAATTTATAGCCCTTAGCTCTAAATCTTTAAAAAAATTCTTATCGCAACCCTCATTTAAAAGCCTAGCAAATAAAGAAGCCTCACCACCAAAATCATCATAAGCCCTGCCTGAATTTCTAAAAAGAATCTTAAAATAAACAAGTGGTAAACTAGAGTCTTGCTCTAATATTAACGGAAAAACGTGCTTATGAAAGCTTATAAAATCAAGCATAAAAGCCTTTCAAAGTTGAAAATAAAATAAATTATAACAAGTTATAGTAAAGCTTTTATGCTAAAATTTAAGAAAGGAAAAAGTATGAATGAAAATGAAAAAGAGATATTAAAAGATATATTAAAGCTTAAAGATCTTTGCTTAGAGTCTAATTTTAGCTTAAATGAGGCAGTAAATTTAAGCTTTCAAAAAGAATTTGATGAAAATGTAAAAAACATAGCTCTAAGGCTTAAGCCTTGGAGAAAGGGACCATTTAGGCTAAATAATTTGTTTATAGATAGCGAGTGGCAAAGCTTTATGAAATTTAACATTTTAAAGCCCTTTATGAGTGAAATAAAGGACAAAATAGTAGCAGATGTGGGCTGTAACAATGGCTATTATATGTTTAAAATGCTAGAATTTAAGCCCAAAAAAATCGTAGGCTTTGATCCAAGCGTAAGGTGTTTTTTGCAATTTTTCCTTATAAATGCCTTAGCAAAAAAAGATATAAAATTTGAGCTTTTAGGAGTAGAAAATTTACCTAGTTATGAGTGTAAA
>CASFHJ010000097.1 GCA_949294425.1 uncultured Campylobacter sp. | reverse complement strand
TCATTTAAGAAAAGATAAAGCTCTCCTAAAATTTGTTTTTTTTGACTTTCATTTACAAGCTTTGAGTTAGAAATTCTTTCATTTAATATATCTTTAATTCCATGTATATCATAGTCTAAATCATCTAAAACATCAAGTATACTTTGTGCTTCTATAATGTTTTTTATCTCATATCCCTTTTCGCTTATCTTTATGGTAGCCTCTGTTGGGTGAGTAAATAAATTATGCTTCATGCTAAGCACTTCTTGATAAGCTCCAAGTAAGAAAAAGCCTAAAAAATACTCCTCTTTTTCTACATCAATATCATGTAAGAATAAGGGATTATTTTTAGAATAAGAAATCTCTCCATCGCTATCACAGGTTATATCCCAAATACTAGCACTTCTTGTAGGCTCTTCGTTTAGCTTGTGTATGGGAACTATTGGAAAATTTTGAGACAGCCCCCAAAAATCAGGCATACTTTGAAAGAGTGAGAAATTTACAAGGTATCTTTCTTGCACCTCATCTTGTATGGCTGATAAATCCGCTGAGTATTGCTTATCTCCAAGTAGCAAAATAGCTTTTTTAGCAACTAGATGAAGTAAAATTTCAGCATTTGATCTATCTCTTAAATCTACATAACCAAGGTCAAAAAGAGTTAGGATATTTTCCATGCAGTCCATGCTATCGTGCAAGTATTCAAGAGCATTTGATGGCTTTATGCTTGTGTATAAATCATACATTTCATCTATGAGTTTTGGGTTATTTTTATCTTTTAAGCTTAATTTTTCCTCTGTGTATTCTTGTGAAAAAAGCTCTAAAACAGGAGCTACTAATACAGCGTGATTAGCAGCTACAAAGCGTCCACTTTCTATGAAGATATCAGGCTCTAAAACCTTTTTTTGTTCTGCTATGTTTTTAAGTATAAAAACAACGTCATTTGCATACTCATTAAGAGTCTAATTTCTTCTGTTTTCATTTTTAAACTGAGAATACTCAACCGCAAGTCCTCCACCTAAATTTATAGCCTTTAGGTTATTAGCTCCCATTTTTTTTAATTCCGTGTAGATATTTGCTGCCTCATTTAGAGCCTTTTTTATGGGCTGAATTTCTGAAATTTGTGAACCTATGTGAAAATGTATCATGGTGAAATAATCAAGTAATTTATTTTGCTTTAAAAGCTCTATGGCTTCTATTAATTCTGTTGATGTGAGACCAAATTTAGAATTTATGCCCCCACTTTTTGCCCAAATTCCAGAACCTATTGAATGAAGTCTTACTCTTATGCCTATGTTTGGTTTTGGTTTAAATCTTTGTTTTGCTGTATCTATGATGGCTTCAAGTTCGTTTAAGCCCTCTATGGTAAGGGTTATGTTATGTCCCATTTCACGCGCTATAAAGCCTATGTTTATTAGCTCCTTATCCTTAAAACCATTTACAGTTATTGGTGCGTTTTCGTTATTGTAAGCCATGGCTATTAGTAATTCTGCTTTGCTACCTGCTTCAAGTCCGTAATTATAATGCCTACCGAGCTTTACTAGCTGCTTTACAAAGCCTGGGTATTGATTTACTTTGAGAGGATAGACTGCATTAAAGCTTCCTTTGTAGTTAAATTCTTTTTTTGCCTTTGAAAAATTGCCATAAATTTTTTCTATTTGTTTTTGTATAAGGTGAGGAAATCTCAAGAGCAAAGGTCCCTTGTAGCCGTCATTTCTAAGCTCTTTTACTATATCTAGTATGGCAGGTTTTTTCCCGTAATCAACGCAAACCTTGCCATTTTTAATTATAAAGCTATCATTAGCCCAGATATCTATGCCGTAGTTATTCATAACTCTAACTCCAAATTTTTTATAAGTATTTGTTTTTCCTTTTTTTCTTTTAGATTTTTATAAAATAAACTCTGTTTTTTGGCCTCATTTTCACCCATACATAAAAATATAGAAGCACCTATATTATCAGCATTTGTTAGATGTTTTGCTAGTTTTTTAGCCTCATATGAAAAAAAGACTTTTTTATTTTTCCTTAAGATTATAGCGATTTTAAAAAGCTCATTTATATAAAGCTCATCTAAGGCACAAAGATATATGATATCCTCATTAGTGCTAAGTTCTTGTTTTTCTAGTATGGACATAAATCTTTCTATGCCAAGTGCAAAGCCAACTCCATAGCCCTTTTTTCCGCCTAAATGCTCTATTAGCTTGTCGTATCTACCTCCACCTGCTATAGAGGATTTTGCACCCACTTCATCACTTACAAATTCAAAGGCTGTTTTGTTATAGTAATCAAGCCCTCTAACAAGCCTATCATCAAGTTCGTATTCAAGATTATTTTCCCTTAAGAGCTTTTTAACTAATTCAAAGTCCTTTTTGCACTCAGCACAAAGACACTCACTTAGTTTTGGATGCTCTTGTATGAGTTCTATGCACTTATCATTTTTGCAGTCTAATACTCTTATGGGATTTAGTTTTATCCTTCTTAAGCAGTCCTCGCAAAAGCCTTCTTTTGAGGAAAAAAAATTAAGTAGTTTTTCTTTAAAATCTTTCATACAGCTTTCACAGCCCAAGGAATTTATCTTTAATTTTGCCTTTATTTTCAGCCTTTGTATTATCTCATTTAGCATTAAAATTATATTTGCATCTTCGTAAGCACTAGCTTGTGCAAAGCTTTCAACTCCAAATTGATGGAATTCTCTAAGGCGTGCTTTTTGTGGTCTTTCATAGCGAAACATAGATCCGTGATAAAACCACTTTTTAACCAGCCCCTGCTTATCAAATTTATGCTCTATATAGGCTCTTACAGCTCCAGCAGTTCCTTCTGGTCTTAGGCAGACTTCATTATTTGCCTTATCTATAAACTCATACATTTCTTTTCCAACTATATCAGAACTTTCTCCAACAGTCCTTTTAAAAAGACTTGTAAATTCTAAATGAGGTAAATTCACAAAACAAAAGCCATAATTTGTCGCAACCTCCTCACATACAGCTATGATTTTCTTATATAAAATAGCTTCCTTATCCTCTATGTCTTTCATGCCCTTTAAAGCTTTAATCATTTAAAAAATCCTTTATTTTTTTACAAATATCTTCTTTTTGCAAAGAGGCGTCAAGCTCTAAAATTTTAAGCTTTTCATCTTTTTGTTTTAAAAAATTTAAGACCTCTTTGATTTTATTTTGAATTTCTAAAAAATATTCAAAACCTCTTTGCTCTATCTTGTCTTGCTCTTTTTTTTCAAGCCTTTTTTTAAGATTTCTTACATCTATGCTTAAAAAAACTATCTTTTGAGGTAAAAGCTTGTTTAAGGCAAAGGAATTTAGGTTAAATAAAAGCTCAAGATCAAAGTCTCTTGCATAAGCCATGCCAGAAATTAGGCTTCTATCGCTTATTATTAATCTATCTTTATTTTCACAAAGAAGCTCATCAAAATGCTGCGCTCTATCTGCTAAAAAAAGTAAAAGCTCAGCCTTTTTAGAGATTTTTTTATCGCTTTTTAAAAGTAGCTCTCTTAAGTGTTTTCCAAGCTCTGTTGCACCCGGTTCAAAGGTAAAAATAGCCTCTTTAAATTCTTTTTTTAGCAAGGATATTTGAGTGCTTTTTCCTACGCAATCAATACCTTCTAGTGCTACATACAATTCTTATCCTTTAAAAATGGTAAAATCTCCTTTGGTACTAAGGAGCTTACATCTCCACCATGAGCGTTTATAGAGCGAACTATAGAGCTTGAGATGAAGGCATTTTTTAAATTTGGCATTAAATACACGGTTTCAAATTCACTCCAAAGCGCATTATTTGCATATCCTATTTGAAGCTCGTATTCAAAATCACTTACCGCTCTTAGACCTCTTATTATTGTGTTTATCTTTAGTTCTTTTGCT
>CASFHJ010000096.1 GCA_949294425.1 uncultured Campylobacter sp. | reverse complement strand
AATCCCTAGCTTCAAGCAAGGAAGAGCCACTAGTAAGCACATCATCTACCAAGATAACAGGGGAAGTTAGCTCTTTTAAAAGCTTATATTTTCTCTTGTTTTTGAGTCTAAAATCCATACTCTTACCTGAATATTTTATCTTAGAGCTTGAGTGCAAACTCGCAAATTTAGGTCTTATAAATTTACTTTTTAAGTGTTTAGCAAGAATTGCTGAATGAGAGTAAAGCATGTCCTCAACCCTATCATCTAGGGCTATGGCAGAAATTTTAAAATTTATAGGAAAAAATTCTACAAATCTAGCAAAGGATAATTTAGCTAAGACATTTAGCACGAAATAGCCATAAAATTTATGCTTTGAGTGAAGTAAATGTCTTATATCGCTATACTTATAAAAAGAATAAACCTTAAAACCCTTATCAAGCTCTCTAATGCCAAGCGAAAATTCGCTTAGCTGCTTTTCACAATCCTCGCAAAAAGCTAAGAGAGTAAAAGAGTGGCAATTATAACACCTCAAAGCGATGAGACTATGCTAGCTACCTTATTTGCCATCTGTTTGATAAGCAAAAAGGTATAAAAACTTATCTCTTTTTCATCATTAAAGCCGACCACATCTTGCTTTGTCCTTACCACAAATTCTTTATCAGTATTTATGTCTTTTAAATTTAATCTAGCACTGATATTTGAGTGAAGTCCTGTTCTATCAAATTTAGATGAAAAATCAACGAAAGAAAGATCAAGTCTTAAAACATAAGGAGAATTATTAATACCATCTATTACAACTATGCCCCTTGCCTTAAGCTCTTGCTCTAAAAAAACATAAAATGCGGCATTGAAATTTTCATTTATAAAATACCTATCATTACCTATATAAAAAGTCTTTTTTTCCTCCGGTAAATCATAAATTCTATGCAAATATACCTTTTTTATAGCAACACCAGTATCAAGAGTTCTTTTATCAGCACAGCACTGAAGACCAACATCGCTAAGATAAAGTAAGCCTTGTATATTAGCCTCATAACCCTTAGCACTACTACAATCATAGCAATGCTGCTGCGAAGCTATATCAGCTGCTCTTTGCATAGTGCTTTTTTTAGCACAAGCAGATATAAACAAGGCACAAAAAGCAAGGAAAAATAAAGAAAAAATTCTCATAGCAAATCCTTATAAATTAAAATCTAAAGATTGTAACAAAAATTTACAAATTTTCAAAACAACATCTCATCCATGGATTGTATACTTCTTTGAGGAAGAGGTGAGCGATTTGTGTAAAATTCACTTTCTCCATTATAAGTCCCTTTAAACACTCCCTCTGGAACTAAAAAAGTTCTTGCACTTTCTGGAAAAAGTTTTAGATACTGGGTTAAAAAGACCTTAAATACAGGTGCAGCCGTCCTTGAGCCTCCCTCGCTTCTTTTTAAGGGCTTGTTATTATCATTTCCGTACCAAATTATGGCTTGTATTTCTGGGGTTATTCCTACAAACCAAGTATCTATACTATCATTACTAGTGCCTGTCTTACCGGCTACTTCTATATCAGCTACCTTAGCATTAAAGCCGCTTCCTTTGTTTACCACATTTCTTAGCATATCAAGAGTTAAAAATATCTGCTGGGCTTCACTTACCTTTGTAGCATTGCTTTCAAAATGAAGAATAGTATTTTGCTCTCTATCTTTGACATCTTTTACTATTATTGGTTGCATAATATTTCCATAATTTCCAAACATAGAATAAAATTTAGAAAAATCAAGCACAGAAATTCCAAAAGAACCAAGCACTATAGACAAATCAGCTGGTATCTTATCGCTAAAACCAAAGTCAAGCATTCTTTGATAAAGAACATCAAGTCCTATATCTAGAGCTAAATTTATGGTGGCTAAATTTCTTGATCTTGTAAGCGCATCTTTTAAGGTAACAATACCAGCTAAAGAACCGCCTAAATTCTTAGGCTTCCAGTCTTTGCCATCTTCTCCTTCAAAGATCCTTGATATGTCAGCAATTTCACTCATAGGAGAGTAGCCCTCATTTATAGCTATTTGATAGACAAAGGGTTTAAATGTGCTTCCGGGCTGTCTTAGACTTTGAGTAGCTCTATTAAAATTGCTTTTATTATAATCTACCCCACCAACTAGGGCTAAAATATCTCCATTTTGATGATCCATAACAACCATAGCCCCATTTAAAACACTTAAATTTGCATCTTTATCTCTTTTTACTATCTCATCATAGCCAAAGCGAAGGGCGTTTTCAGCAAGACTTTGAACGGATAAATCAATGGCTAATTCAATACTATAACCATTTATCCTTAAGTCAGGTAAAATAGGCTCTAGTCTTTTAATAACCTCATCTACAACATAAGGCGCCACATTTTGAGTAAGGGTATCATCATAAATAGTAGGTGTTTCGTCCATAGCAGCTCTATACTCATCGCTAGAAATCCAGCCTATATTATACATTCTTTGTATCACGGCATTTGCCCTTGAAAGAGATAAATTTAAATTCCTAGTAGGATCATAAGAGCTAGGAGCCTTTGGCATTCCTACAAGCATAGCCATTTCTTTTAAGCTAAGCTGAGATAATTCCTTTCTAAAATAACCTCTTGCAGCGGTTTTCACACCATAATAACCATGTCCAAAAAAGATGAAATTCAAATATCTTTCTAAAATTTCTTCTTTTGACAATTCTGTTTCTAGTTTATAAGCTAGTAAAATTTCTTTTAACTTTCTATTTATAGTTCTTTCAGGGCTTAGTT
>CASFHJ010000095.1 GCA_949294425.1 uncultured Campylobacter sp. | reverse complement strand
TGAGTATGGCAAGGCTGCTGCTTATGGACCTAGCTTTGATGAGGCTTATAAAAACGGCTTTAGAATGCCGCAAGACTTAGTTTTATCTCACGCAAAAGATGTTTTTGAAAGATTTCACAAGTTAAACGCAAAAACAGCAGTTTAAAAGGGCTTTTACTTAAGCTCTTTATTTTTTATCCTTTTAAATTCCTTTTTTATCCTACGCACATCTTTCATAAATTTTAGATACTTCAAGGCCCCCCCCCCGTTTCATATTTTCTATAAGTGCTTCACCAAGTTTATATGTAATACACTCTTTTTCTTTTAAAGCCTCTTCATAATCAGGATAGCTTTCAAGTGAAGGAAGTTTAAAAAAAGAATTTGTTTTTATCTTTTCATTATATATTTTTTGTTCTTTTTTATGCTTATCTTTTATATAAGATAAAATAAAAGGCATTCTTATATAGCCTTTTATACTTTTTGAATTTTCTATTAGAGCTTGTCCTAATTTATAAGCTAAGTGATTGTGAATTCTTGCTTTGGCTGTGCCAAAATTTTTTAAAAAATCCAAAAGATTTTTAGTAGAGTTTAAATTTTGTAGCATACTGTCCAATTTCTTTTGCTTATCAATTACATTGTTTTGCAAGTTTATTTTTTCATTTTCTAGCTTACTTATAAGTTTTTCTTGTAAATATATATCTTTTTTAAATACTATAAGCTCGTAAAATGGGCTATGTTTAGCATATTCCCACCAAATATCTGCTTTTTCTGAATCTGGATAATACCAAGGTTTTATACCTGCAGCATAATGTAAGATACAAACATCTTTCTTACTTTCTTCAAAATCTGCAAGCATAGTCATTTGCGGCATAGTTTTGTAGTGTTGTCTGTGCGTTTTGTAAAAACAAACCTCATTATTGTATCTTAAATCTAAGAATTTTACCCTATTTTCAAGCATAGCATTAAATACACACTGATCCATAAATATAGGCTCTTTAATATCTTTTAAGGTATCTAAAAAGCATTCTAAAAAATTTATACTATTGCATTGTTTGATATTAAAAAGTAAAACACCAGAGTTAAAATATTGTTTAGTTTTCATTTTCAAGGTATTTTTTACATAATTACTAAAATGTGTATTTGAATTCAAAGTAATACCTAATATAATTGGTAAGTCTGCAACCACACCTAAAAACATATCCTCAAGTTCTGTATCAAAAAGATCTTTTAAATCTTTTAAAACAATGGTATCAACATCTATATACAAAATTTTTTCATAATACTTAAATACGATTGGTATAAAAGAGGGATAATACACAGCGTCGGTATAGTATAAACGCGTAAATAATATTCTTTCTTGTTTTAGTTTTTGTGCTAGATGACTTATATCAACAAACCTTAAAGAAAAATTACTTTTTGTTATCATGAGTTGAAGTTTTTTAATTGAATTTATGTGTAGTTTCTCATCGTGTAATATTACTATATCATAGTTTGAATCTGGATTTGAATTTTTTATGACAGATGTAAGCAAAACAGAAAAATAAAAGCTGTAATTATCATCAAAAATAAAACATAAATTTATGCTATTTTTGTCAAAACAAGGTCTTATCATCTTATATCTTTTAGGTATTTTGTATCATTATATCAAAAAAAAAAAAAACAAAATTTATTTTTTAGGTCTAAAAGCCTTGATGAGTTCCTCATTTGTTTGTATGTAAGCACCTCCTAGTAAGTCTATGCAGTAAGGCACTGCTGGAAATACAGGCTCTAAGCATTCTTTTATCGCCTTTGGCTGACCGGGTAAATTTATGATGAGGCTTTTTTTTCTTATACCAGCTACTTGCCTTGAAAGTATAGCAGTTGGCACGAA
>CASFHJ010000094.1 GCA_949294425.1 uncultured Campylobacter sp. | reverse complement strand
TAACAACAGCTGCACCTGTTATCATTCCTAAGATAGCAGCTAATTTAGTCATTCTTTTCCAAAAGAGTGAAAAGATCATAACAGAACCAAAGGCAGCTCCAAAACCAGCCCAAGCATAAGCCACTATACTTAGTATGCTTGAATTTTTATCAGTAGAGATTAAAAAGGCTATCACTGCTACTATTAAAACTCCTATTTTTCCAAGCTTAAGCACGGTTGAGTCTGGGGCATCTTGCTTGAAAACCCTTTTATAAAAATCCTCAGCTATGGTAGAGCTTGAAACAAGAAGCTGAGAAGAAGCTGTGCTCATGATAGCTGCTAATATAGCTGATAGTAAAACTCCAGCCACCCAAGGATTAAATAAAAGTTGAGACATAACTATAAAAATTCGCTCTGGATCTTGTAAGGAAAGAGAAAATTTATTTACATAAGCAACGCCTAAAAGCCCTATAAAACAAGCAGCAGTAAGACATATAGCCATCCAGCATATACCTATAACTGTTGCACTTGGTATATCCTTAGGCGATCTTATGGACATGAAGCGAACTAGGATATGAGGTTGTCCAAAATAGCCAAGCCCCCAGGCAAGTGCTGATATTATCCCTAGTATAGATACGCCTTCAAACCACTGAAGCCTTTCTTTGGCTACAAAAGCAATCTTTTCAAAGCCTAAAAGCAAGGATCTTAGGGTAGAATCATCATTGCTTACTAGCGCAGTATCTAGTCTTTTTGCTAGATCTTGTGAGGAGATAATGGTATTAAGATCATTGTTAAAAAGTAGTAAAACAGAAGCATCATTTTTAAGCTCACTTGAAAGCTTAGAGGCACTTAAAGTCCTATCTTTACTTTGCTCAAGCTCTGCAATCAAGGCTCTTATTTTATCCTTTGATAGATCTAAATTTGCTACTATATTTGGTATATCTTTTTGAATTTGTATTATTTTTTTGCTTGACTCATCTGAGGCTTTTATGTATTTTGCTGCCTCACTTAAACCACCTATGTGAGAAAGCATAACGATAGGCACAATCACAAGGGCTAGTAGCATCAAAAGTCCTTGTATCATATCCGTCCAGCACACAGCCTTGTATCCACCAAAAAAGGTGTAGGCAACTATTATCAAGGTTCCTGTTGTAAGTGCATAATCATATCTTATGCCAAAAACCTCTTCAAAAAGCTTTGCTCCGCTTACAAGCCCTGATGATACATAAAAGGTAAAAAAGATTAAAATAACTATAGCACATATCATTCTTAAGACATGCTTGTCATCGCTAAATCTTTTTTCAAAATAATCAGGTATGGTAAGTGAATTTGAGGCTACACCTGTGTAAACTCTAAGCCTTTTAGCCACAAAGATCCAGTTTAAGGTAGCTCCTATGGTTAAGCCTATGGCTATGTAACTATCTACAAAACCGCTTACATACAAGGCTCCGGGTAAGCCCATTAAAAGCCAACCACTCATGTCAGAAGCTCCTGCACTCAAGGCTGAAACAGCAGGCCCCATAGACCTAGCACCTAGAAAGTAATCCTCAGTGCTCTTGTTTTGCCTGTAAAAATAAAAGCCTATAAAAAGCATTAAAGCAGAATAGGCAACAAACATTATGGCAATGGGTGCATTTATGTTTACAACTTCCATTTATCCTCCTTTTAGTTTTTTAAAGCACGAAGTCCTAAATTTCCGTAACGATGATATGATATGATTAACGATTTTTCATTATGATAAAATAAAAGCTCAAAGCGTCCATTTAAAAGCGGCTTATCCCTGATGATAATCTTAGCCAAAGAGGCTGCTTTTTGATAAATTTTATCACTTATGCTAGGCTTTGCGTGATAGCGGATTCTTTCATACTTATTTATTTTTTCTATAAAATCCTCTTCTTTTTCTTGCAAGAATTCAGCCTGTAAGCCCAGTTTTTGCGTAAGTTCTTTTGCTTTTTGTATATTTTCATTTTCACTAAAGCTTATGCTAAGCTCTATTTTAGCAGTATTTGTAGCTAAGATAACACTTAAAATATCTC
Source organism: uncultured Campylobacter sp. (assembly GCA_949294425.1). Taxonomy (GTDB): domain Bacteria; phylum Campylobacterota; class Campylobacteria; order Campylobacterales; family Campylobacteraceae; genus Campylobacter_D. Next base: position 1,121 of record CASFHJ010000094.1, on the reverse strand, counting down.
TTAAACTATCCTCTTTACACACTCTAAATCCAAGATTTTTTATCTTTGTGTATGAAAAGAGATTATCCTCTCCTCTAATATTTACATAGTCCTTGCTAAGACTAAATTCATTCTTATAATAATAGGCATAAGACTTAGCCACATCGCTAAGCTCATGTAGCCCAAGCTTTGCAAATTCTTTTGAAAGCTCATTTTCAAGCAGATTTTCATCTAGTTCATCTTGACTTATATCCAAAAACTGCGTGATGTAATTGTAGATTCCAACCTTTCTACCAAAGCCAATGGCAGATTTTTTAATCCCACCAAAAGGCTGACGAAGCACGATGGCACCTGTTGTTGGCTTGTTTATGTAGATATTTCCAGCTTCTATGTGAGTGTGAAAATACTCCCATTCTCTTTCATCAAGGCTCTCAAAACCAGCAGTTAATCCGTATCCTGTGGAATTTACTATTTCTATAGCTTCTTTTAAATCCTTTGCTTTCATCACGCTTAGTATAGGAGCAAAAAGCTCTGTCATATGCGTAAAATCACCTTTTTTTGTGCCGTATTTTATACCCGGAGTCATTAAATGTAAGTTATCATCTATAAATTTAGGCTTTAAAGCCCACTTTTCATAAGGCTTAAGCTCATCTAAGGCTTTTTGCACCTTAGGATCTATCTCATCACAAAGGGCAGCAATTTTATTTTTAAAATCAAATGGCGAACCAACAAGCATAGATGAAGCTGCATCTACAAGAGTCTTTTTAAAATCCTCATCATTATACACCTCTTCTTCTAGCACAAGTAAGGAAGTAGCCGAGCATTTTTGCCCTGAATTTGAAAAGGCAGAGTGAATTATGTTTTTAATCGCACTATCTCTGTCTGCAAATTTTGAAACTATGGTGGCATTTTTGCCTCCTGTTTCAGCGCTTAAAAGCAGTGTAGGATTAGCCTTTAACATCTTATAAGCAGTTTCTTCTCCCCCTGTAAGTATGCTAAAGTTCACAGCCTCATCTACAAGTAAGTATTTTGAAATATCACTTCCCTTTGAGGGCAAGAAGATAAGCGCATCTTTTGGAATTCCAGCCTCCCAAAGAAGTTCGCAAATCATATATCCAGTAAGCATAGATAGTGATGAGGGC
>CASFHJ010000093.1 GCA_949294425.1 uncultured Campylobacter sp. | reverse complement strand
TGTTGTAAAAACATAGTAAGTCCCATGAGTATAGGAAGTATAAAATAAGGATCCATAACAGAAAGATCATCTATCCATAAAGCCCAGTAAGCACCCTTTAACTCTATAGCATTTAGCAAGACTCTATAAATCGCAAAAAATATAGGAATTTGTAAAAGTATAGGCAAACAACCAGCCATAGGATTTGCCCCATGTTTTTTATAAAGATCCATCATATGTAAATTCATCTTTTGAGGATCACCTTTGTATTTATCTCTTATATCCTTCATCTTTGGTGCTAAATCTTTTAATTTATTCATAGAAATCATGGATTTATAGGTAAGTGGAAATAAAAGCAAACGAACTATCAAAGTCATAACAACTATAGCCCAACCCCAATTACCTATATAAGTATGCAAGAAATTTAAAAAATCAAACATAGGCTTTGCTATAAAGGTAAACCAACCATATTCCACAACTACATCAAGCCTCTCATCAATAGCTCTTAAAATGCTATGCTCCTTAGGACCTATGTAAGCTCCGCTTTTAAATTCATTTTGAGAGTGTGCAAAAAGTAGGGAATTTCCTTCCTTATCCTTACTTACAACTATGTTTAAAGGCTCATTAAAACTATAAAAAAAGCTAGAATAATACCTATCAAAGGCTGAAGCTACAAGTATATTAGAAAAGCTCTCATCATTATCAACATCTCCATCTTCATAGGTATGTATGGTATCTTTGCTATCAAGTAGTAAGGCTCCATGCACTGTAAAACTATCCACAGCTAAGGATGGTCTTGATCCAGTGCTTATAAAATATGGCATATTTTCAGATAAGCTAACTGAAATATCGTAGTTTCCAAGCTCGTAAAAGGTGAGTTCTTTTTTAACTATAAGCTTGTCTAAGGATTGAGTTAAAACAAGGGTAACAGAAGAATTCTCATCTATTAAAAGCTCTTTTTTATCCGCATTATAAGCTGTTTTAAAGGCAAGCTCATTTATCCTAGCATCGCTAAATCTAAGCTCTAAGGGCTTTGCATAAGCATTTTGTGCTATAAGATCTAGGGGCTGGTTATTTTCATCTTTATACTTAGGATCTAAGAGTTTAAAACTAGAAATTCTACCCAAATCATCTATCTTGGCTTCAAAATACTTGCTCTTAATACTACTTAGTATTTTATTTGAGCTTTGCACTTGTTCTAAATTTTGTGTTTGTAAACTAGCTTGTGTAGTGCTTATGCTTGGAGCTTGATTTTGAGGCTTTGACTCTGATGGCATACTTGCAGCCTTTGTGGAATTTGTGCTTAAATTTTGTTCACTTGCAACAGGTTTCATAAAAAATTCGCTGTAAATCAAGAAAAATAAAAAAGATAAAGCAACTGCTATAATTACTCTTTGTTGTTGTTTTGGATCTTTTTGATTATTCACTTTTATCCTTTAAAATATTTTTAAGCATATAAAATTCATTGCCTTTATAATGTATGTAAAAAAAGTCTATGCGCATAGAATTTTTATATGTGCTTGTTTTAAATTCTTTCTTAGAAACTAGAGGGTAGTCAAAACCTCCTTTGCAGTATGGGTTACATCTTAATATCCTAAAAAGACTTAGAAAAAAGGCTTTTATTATATTTTGCTTTTTAAACTGCCAAATAGCATACTCAGAGCAACTTGGATAAAATCTACAGCAAGAGGGTTTTAAAATGCTTAAAAATTTTTGATAAAAATTAAGCAAAGCTATACATGAGAATCTAAGCATTTTAATTTCTTAAGCCCCCAAATAATATTTTTTCTAAATGTCAAGTAGTCTAAGTTTTTAAACTCACTCTTAGCTACAAAGATATATTTTCCCACCAGCAAAGTATCACTTAGGCTAGAAAAAACTACTCTTAAAATTCTTTTTGCTCTATTTCTAAGCACAGCCTTTCCAACCTTTTTACTAGCCACGAAAGCAACTCCCATCTCATCATAAGGAAGGTAAAAGATTATAACTCCCATACAATGCCATTTTTTAGCCCTTTTGTAAAGATCGTTAAATTCAAAAGCCTCATTTATAGTCTTTATCTTACTTAAACTGCTAATCTTTTTCTACCTTTAGCTCTTCTTGCGTTTATGATCTTACGTCCACTTTTTGTCTTCATACGCAAACGAAAGCCGTGCGTTCTTTTTCTGGGTGTGTTATGTGGTTGATATGTCCTTTTCATATTTTTCCTTGTATTTAGTATTAAAGGCAGTAATTCTAGCATATATTACTTAAATTTTTGTATATTTTAAAAAAATAAGTGTTAAAATACTGCTTTTAGGAGGTAAAAAATGAGTGCTTTACTTATAAGAGAGATAAAAAAAGATGATTTAAAAATCTTGCTTTCCTTGCTGAAAGAATTAGCAGAATACGAAAATATGCTAGATGAGTTTAAATGCGATGAAAATATACTTAAGAAAGCTTTTTTAGAGGATAAAATAGCTAAGGCTTTATTACTTGAGTTTGAAAATCAGGTAGTAGGATATGCTATATACTTTATAAATTTTTCATCATTTTGGGGCAAGGGTGGCATATATCTTGAAGATATTTACATAAAAAAGGAATTTAGAAGAAGAGGTTTTGCAAAAGAGGTATTTAGGTATCTAGCTAGAATTTGCAAAGAAAAGGATTATAAAAGGCTTGAATGGCTTTGTTTGATAGAAAATGAGCTAGGGATAAAATTTTATGAAAACTTAAAGGCTACAAATTTAAGTAAAAAATGGATAAATTACCGCTTAGACGCACAAAACCTAGAAAGCCTTTGCTAGTGCTTAGGTCTCTTTTTTATTTAAGGGCTTTTGGATACGATTTTTTAGAAGATATAAATAAAGATAGCAAATATAATTCTTATGAGAGTTTGCAAGAGCAAATTTACAGCTGCAAACTCTGCGTTTTTTCAAAAAAAAGAAAACACCTTTTTTTCCCAAAGAAAAAAAAGGATATTAAACTTTTCATTATAGATAGTTTTGTAAAAAAACAAGAAAATGAAAATGGTATCTTTATGGACTCAAAACAAAATACAAAGCTTAAATTTTTATTAAAACAACACTTAAATTTAGAAAAAAAAGACTACTATATAAGCTATATATACAAGTGTTTTTGTGATGAGAAAAATGATGACTTTGCATTAAAGCAATGTTTGCCTTATATATTTGAGGAATTTTCTTTACTAAAACCAAAGCTTATACTTTGTCTTGGGGAAAATGCTTTTAAGGCTCTTGGTTTTAAGGATTTTAAGCAACTTAGAGGAGAACTTTTTATCTTTTTTAATGCTTGGTTTTTGCCATCTTTTGATGTGGATTTTATACTTAAAAACCCCAGTTTAGAGGAAAAATTCATAAAAGACTTAAAAAAAATAAAAGCTTTTTTGTGAGATAATCAGGCTTTTAAATTATTTAAGGAAAAGCCTCATGAAATATATCTTAAGCATTTTTGCCTTATTTTTACTTTCTGCTTGCACCATAAGCCAACAAGGACAAAATGTTCATTTACCAAAAACAGAGCTTGAGGAAAATTTAAGCACTGATTATGATAAAAAAATAGCTCTTATCATACCTGAAAATGTTTTAAGATCCTATACAAAAATCATCATAAATTCAACCCTAGCATATGTCTTAAGGCAGAATGCTGAATTTTCTGTAGATGTATTTTTGGTGCAAAATGAAAATGAAGATAGACTAAAAGATGCATTAGAAGATATAGAAAATAATGGCTATAAATTTGTAATAGCAGCCCTTACTTTAAGGGGTTTAAACTCTATAGAAAAAGCAAATTCAAAGATGTATTTTTACGTACCAACCATACATAAAAAAAATGCGAACACTAAAAATGATAGAATTTATTTTGGTGGCATAGATTATGATGAGCAAATAAATAGGCTTTTAAATATAGCAAACACAAAAAATATCGCAAGTTTTTATGATAAATCAAGTCTTTCAAGCAATCTTAACTATAATATCTTAGAAAAAATTCCCTCTGCTAGAACCTACCTACTCTCAAAAGAAGAAAGGATAAATTTTAGATCCTTGCTTTATTCCAAGGGCTCTTTAAGCAATACGGCTGTATTTTTAAACACTCCCATAGTTGAAAGTGCGATAATAAGCTCTCAATTAAGAGTTTATGAACTAAAAAATATAAGTCTTTTTTCTACCCAAATAACTTACAATCCAACTCTACTAAGCCTAAGCCAAGCAAATGATATAAGAAATTTATACATAGCAAATTCTATTTCTAATGTTGATTATGAGCTATCTTATATAAATGAACTTTTAGACCAAAGTATAGATTATAATTGGGTAGCTTATTCTACTGCTCTTGGAGTGGATTTTTTCTATACAAATTTTATGAACAAGAATGCAAAAAGAATCTTCAAAGAGCAGATAAAAGAAAATCAAGTAATATATGATATAAGGATAATGAGAACAGACGGCTTTAGTTTTAAGGAGGATTAAGTCTAAAAAACTAAAAAATCTAGATCTCACTCCTCCTTAAAAGAATTCATTTTTTCTATGAGTGATTCTTGTGTTTCCTCATCTGCTACATCTATCTTGTAATACACTTCAACCCTATTATTCTTACTAAGAGAGGCATCATTATCAAGAGGCTCATTAAGACCAAAGCTTTTTATACTCAAATTCTGGGGACTTATGCCCCCATCTAAAAAATAATTAGCCACTGCTTCAGCTCTTTTATAAGCAAGATCAAAGCTTCTTTTAGCGGTATCGCTATTATCAGTATAGCCTCTTATCTCTATCTTGACCTTAGGTGAAAGCTGGGAGCTAAAATCTATCATATATTTTATAAAGTCCTTGACATCTTGAGATACTATTTCAGCACTTCCTCTTTCAAATTCCACCCTAGCTGGTAACTGCAAGGCTACCTGATTTTCCTTTTGATCTAGGGCTGCTTTTAACTGACGTATAGTGTCTTGCTGAGACATGGCAAGGGATTTTAAAGACTCTATCTCATC
>CASFHJ010000092.1 GCA_949294425.1 uncultured Campylobacter sp. | reverse complement strand
TTTTTTGCCCTTATTTAAATGATAGTGAAAAGCCATCTTTAAGGCTACCTCTATGCCGCTTGAGCCATTATCAGCGTAAAAGCATTTTGTAAAAGTGCTAGGCAAAAGCTCACACAGTCTCTTTGAAAGCCTTATAATGCCCTCATGAGAAAAACCGGCTAATAAAATGTGTTCTAAATTATCTACTTGCTCTTTTAGCTTTGAGTTTATGTAGGGATTACAATGTCCAAAGATATTTACCCACCAAGAGCTAATGCAGTCTATATAAGCCTTGTCATTAAAATCATATACATAAACTCCCTGTGCTTTTTTTATGGGTATTAGCTCTATTTTTTCATAGTCTTTCATCTGCGAACAAGGGTGCCAGATGTATTTTAAATCAAGCTCTTTTAAGCTCATCTTTGACCTTTTTTATAAATTTTACTTAGTTTAAGATAGATAGTTTTTGAGTGCATAAATCACGCCAAGTTGATGAAGTATCTATATCAGCACAACTTCTTAGACTTTGAAGCTGTGAATTTTTATCCTCTAAGCTTTCAAAAAGCTCACTTTGAGTATAAAGCGCTCTTGCCTTATCCTGTGCGTTTAAATTTATCTTTAACAAGTCTTTTAAAACATCTAGAGCAAGTTTTTCTTGCTTACTTTTTTGCAAGGTGTTTATGTAGGCAAATTCTAAATCCGGGCTATATACATTAATGCCCTGTAAGTTTTGATAATCAATAGCCTTTGGAGCATAGGTAAGGACATTTAAATTTAAGCCCCTATTTGCACTATAAAGCACAAATTCATGATAAAGCTCTACCATTTGGTAATTCATAGGAAAATCCTGCAAAAACTGCAAGGTCTTCATAGCCTCATTATACTCATCTTGTCTTAGCTGGGCTATAAATTTTATATAAAGAGCTCTAAATTTTTCCTCATCGCTTTTCATAATTCTTGATTTTAAAACAGAATCACTAAGGCTTATAGCAGAATTATAATTTTTCCCTACTAATTCAAGACTTGCCTTTTCTAAATCATAGTAAATCTCATCATCTTTTCTATTTTTATCTATGTATTCTCTAGCGTAAACTATATTATTTGTCCTTTTAAAGCACTCAAAAAGGGCTTTTTTATTGCTTACTTTCTGCCCCAAACCATAGGCTAAATAATTTTCAAAAAGCTCTATGGACTGCAAACACATATCAGCATTTAACTTTCTTTCAAGATCCTTTAAAGCAACGTTTTCTAGTATGTTTTTAAGATCCTTATTATCATACCTTTCTATCTCGCTTTTATAATTTAATATAGCCGTATCGTTATTTTCCTTAAAATAAAGCTTAACATCTGCTTCTAAGGCTTTTGCGGCTATTTCATTAGCGTATTCTTTCATAAGGCTTTGGTATTTTTGGTGCAAAAATGTGTTATTGTTTTCTGGGATATTAAAAAAAACCAAATCAGAAGCCTCATTTACAAGAGCTATATGCTCACTATATGGAAAATCCATTTTATATCTATCTAGGTATGTTTTAGCCTGTTCGTATTTATTTGTATTGCTAAGTGCTAAGGCTAAACCTCTAAGAGTTTGCTCGTATAAGGGATCTATCTTTTGCATATTTGCAAAGACTAGCTCGTAAAGCTCTGAACTTAGCTCGTATTCTTTTTCATCACTTAAGATCTTAGCTATTTCTAAGCTTCTTTCATTATCCTTAGCAAAATATAAAGGATTTGCTGAAATAGCCGTATTTACAAGGCTTACACCCTTATTTTTATCCTTTACCTCAAGGGCTTGTTTAGCCAAAGAAAGTGCTGCTCTTGTTGATAAATCTATATCATTTGTGCCGTAATAAATTTCATTATATATACCATTAGAATTACTTAAGTCTCCCAAAGAATAAAGATAATCCGCATAGTCTAAAAGAGCAAGTTGGGAAAAATAATGATTTGGGTGTTCGTCTCTTAAGATAGAAATTATGTATTCTAAATTTGCTCTTTGTTCTAAGGCTATGTAAGCTCTCATCATCATATAAAGCACCTCTTGGAAATTCACATCGCTTGTAAAGGTTTTGGTCCATAGCTTAGCCTCATCGACCATTTGCTCTAAACCATCTTGATTTTTAAAGTCATAATTATATGTGTAAAGCTTATTTTGCGCTCTTAGTTTATAAAGCATAAATTCATTTAAAAAAATACTATTTCTATAGCGTTCTATGGCATTTGAAGTATCTATTAAAACCTGGGAATAGTTTTTCTTTTCATACTCATTTTTTATGCGGATATAGGTATTTATATCCGCGCTTTGTGGGATAATTACCGGGTTTGCGTTAAGATCCATAGCTCCTAAGCTGGGATTTTTAAGATCTGGAAAATCTATATCAAAATCTAAGCCATCATGGCTTTTTATATAGGGAAGTTCATGACTAAAAACAAAGGTAAAAGAGCTTGAATTTGTGTCTTTGATATTGCTTAATACCTTATTTTCATCGTATATGTTTTGGGCTAGGTTATACATTCTTGCTGGCATTTTTGGATATATTTTTATATCTGTGCTTAATTCTTTTTTGCTGAAATTTATATCAAAAAAAGGAAAGCTCCTATCCTCAAGCCTTGTATCTATAAAGCCTAAAAGTTGGCATTCAAAGTGGCTTTTTCCATCTACTATAAGCTCTTTGCAAGTAAAATTGTCCTTATTTTTTAGGTGCAAAACGGCAAAGGCTTGGTTATTTTCCCTGCCCGTATTTAACAAAAGTTCAAAAGCAAAAACCTGCGAAAAAAGCAAGATAAGTAAAATAAATTTTTTCATACCTGTATTATAACAAAGAAAAGTTTAGGAACTTATCTTTATCTTTTTAAAAGCAAAATCCCTGCTTTTAAAATTTAAAAGCCCTATAGTGCCTTGCAAATTCTCGTCCAAAAAAAGCCTAGTGCTAAATTTTGTATCATCTATGCTAAAGTTTAAAATATCTTTATTTTTTGCCTTAGCTATGGCTAAAAACTGCTTAGAACAATGCAAAAACTCATCATCTAAGCTAGAATCTAAAAGCACTAAACCATCGTAATTATCTAGCTCTTGTAAGGATTTAAACTCGCAAGTTATAAGCTCTTCTTCCTCGTTTTTAGAGTTTGCAAGTTTAAGATTAAATTTATTAGCTAAAAATACAAGAAAAAATTTTATATTTTCATAATCCTTATGTCTTTTTAAGCCCTCATCAAAGATGATAAAATCAGCCTCTTTTAAAAAGTCTAAAAGCTCTAAGGCTTCCTCTTCTCCTATGCAAGACTCAGCACTTAAAAAGGCTTCATCAAGCTCTTTAAAAGAGTGCAAAAGCCTAGCTAAAAGTGCCAAAACAAAGGGCGTAGATCCTATCTCGCATTTAAAAAAACTAGCCTTAAAAGAATTATCTTTTATGCAAGATATGTAGCACTTTTCTTCATCATTTACAAGCTCAAACAAAGCCTTATTATTAATGCTTGGCATATCTAAAAAACAAAGCGCCTTTTTGCCCTTTTCATAGCTACATAGCTTCAAGTACTATCCTTTAAATTAAAAATCTTTGCCTTAAAATCTTTAAATAATTTTAACTGATGAGTGATGAATATATAGCTAATATCAGTGCTTTTTTGTATTTTTTTTAAAAGGGAAAGCATTAAAAAAAGTGAAGTTAAATCAAGGGCTGAGCCTATCTCATCAAGGATTAATAATTTTGGCTTTACAAGCAAGGCACGTATTAAGGCTAGTTTTTTAAGCTCTCCTCCGCTTAAATCATAAGCCTTAAGCTCTAAAAGCTCTTTTTTAAAGTCAAGTTCTTTTAAAAAAAAGTCTAGCTCTTTTAAATCAAGCTTAAAATTTCTTGCCACGTCCTTTATTAGAGCATGGGCTTTTTTATTTGGATTTAAGGCTTCTTTTTGTTCAGCAAAGATAAATTGCAAATCCTTTCTTAGCTTTCTTTGCTCATCAAAACTTAAGGAAAAAAGGTCTATTCCGTTGAATAAAACCTTACCAGAGCTTGGTTTTTCAAGCATACAAAGTATCTTTGCTAGGATAGTTTTACCAGAGCCGCTTTCTGCACTTATGAGTAAATTTTCTCCTAAATCAAGGCTTAAATTTATATTTTCAAAAAGCTTAAGTCTCTCTTTTTTCATATAAAAATGCTTTCTAAACTCATAGCTTTTTGATAAATTTTTAAGCTCTAAAAGCATTGCAAAGCCTCGTGTATTTTAAGAAGCTCTATAGCGAGTTTTGAGCTTGGGTTTTTAAAAAAATTCTCCTTTTTTCTATGCTCTAGCAAAGAACCCTCATCAAAAAATAAAATTTCATCTGCCAAGTCTTTTACTAAATTTAAATCATGGCTTATTAAAAGCATTCTTTGTCCCTTATCTTTAAGATCTTTTAAAAGTGAGTTTATAATTTTTACATTTTTATCATCTAAATTTGCACTTATTTCATCGCATATCAAAAGCTTTGGTTTTAGGGCTAAAGCAAGAGCAAATTCTACTCTCATAGCTATACCGCTGCTTAGCTGTGATGGTAAGCTATGCCAAATTCTATCAGGATCTTTTAAATTTAAGCTAGTAAAAAGACTGAAGGCTAAGTCTTTTCTATCTTTTTTTGAAAGCCTTGTATGGGTTTTTAAAACTATGTGAAAATACTCTCCCACATCAAGCAAGGGGTGAAAACTAGCCCTTGCGTCTTGAAAAACTAGGCTTATATTTTTTCTTAGCTCTTGCAAATTCTTACTTTTTAATATCTTTATATCATCTAAGATAAACTCATCAGCACTTAGCACAAAGCCCTTATTAAAAAGTCTTATAAAAGATCTTGCAAACAAGCTTTTTGAAGAGCCATTTTTACCAAGTATAGCTAGGAATTTAGCCTCGCTTTTAAAGCTTATATCCTTTAAAAAAAGCCTATCTTTAAAACTTAGTCTTAAATTTTTAACACTTATCATGATCTTACTCCAAACTTATCTTGTAAAAAATAAGCAAAATAAAGCAAGGGTAAGATAAGAGCAAGCGTGGATAAAACAGGAAAAAATACAAGCCACCAAGCGCCTATGAAAAGTGATTTTGAAGCCTCATTAAGCACTATGCCCAAAGAATTTGCACTAAGATCAAGACCCAGCCCGAAAAAAGAAAGCATAGCCTCTGCTGAAATGCCATGAGCTATATTTATAACAAAAAATACAAGTAAAAGTTGAAAAACACTTGGCAAGATCTCATAAATAAATAAGCTTAGCCTACTTGAGCCAAGCACAATGGCATTTTTGTAAAAATCACTAAGTATAATGCTTGAAATTTGCGTATCTAAAAGCTTTGCAAGTAGGGCAAAATGTCCTAAAGCTATAAGAAAAATCATTATAAACAAAGAATTTGAAAAAAAACTCTGAAAAAAGATGATAAATAAAAGAGAAGGAAAGGACAAAAAAGCATCTAAAAGCCCTAGTAAAAAAGTTCTTAAAAAAAATCTTGCTAAAAAGGCATAAAATAAGGCAAAAAAAAGCACTAATAAAGAGGAACAAAAACCCACAAATAAAGATGTTCTAAAGGCATAGGCAATCCTTGTAAAAAGATCCCTGCCAAGAATATCTGTGCCAAAAGGGTGTCTTAAAGAGGGTGCTAGTTTAGCATTTTCTAAGTCATTTATATAGATGTCATAGGGGCTAAATAAGGGATAAAACAAGGCAAAAAATAAGCATAAAAAAAAGGGGCTTAAGATAAAAATTTTATTACACATAAAAAGCTCTTTTATCCATAATCTTACTTAAAAACTCAAGTAAGGAATTTAAAAGCAAAAGAAAGGCTGTGCTTAATAAAACTATGGCTAAAACCACAGGATAATCCTTGTAAGTAATGCTATACATAAGTAGCGAACCAAGCCCCTCGTAAGAAAATACAGCCTCTATAACATAAGCACTCATTAAAAAAGAAACTGACATAGAAGCAAAACAGCTTAGTATAGAAGCAAAGCTATCTCTAAAAATAAAATGCAAATAAATTCTTTTCTTGCTAAGTCCTCTTGCAAAGGCACAATCTATGAAGTATTGATTTAGGCTTTGTTTTAAAGTGCTTTTCATAAAATTAAGCACAAAGGCTAGATGAGATAAAACAAGGCTTAATGTTGGTAATATCAGGTGTTTTACCCTATCTAGCAAGGAAAAATCCTCTCCCAAACTATAAGCACCAGAGCTGGGCAAAATAGAAAGATAAACACAAGAAAATAAGATTAAAATTAATGTCACACAAAAACTAGGTAGGGCAAAAAAACTCATAGAAATAAAGCTTATAAACTTTTCTAAAAAAGAATTCTCATAAATAAGGCTTAAAATGCTAAGAAAAAAAGCTAAGATAAATAAAAAAAATAAAGATGAAAAGCCAAGAACAATGGTATTTAAAAGTCTTTCTTTTATAAGCTTTAAAACAGGCTCAGAGCTTATCAAAGAATTTGATAAATCCCCGCTTAAAAAGGATTTAAACCATGTGCTATACTGAAAAAAAAGAGTCTTGTCTAAATTTAACTCTGCTTCAAAGTCCTTTTGCAAATCTTTGCTAAGCACTTGGGTATTTGCAAAAATTGGACTTGCCTTGCTGTAATGCAAGATAGCAAAGCACAAAAAAGAAAGCAAAAATAAAATACATAGTCCAAAAAAAAGTCTCTTTAATAAAAAAATAAACATTTTATATTTTAATGAAAAGAAAAAAAAAATAAAAAGCCCAGAGGGGGCTTTAATCCTTACTTAAATTTCGCCCTGTTAAATTTATCTAAACTTAAAAAACAGACAAAATCTAAGTCTCATAAATAAGGCTAAATTTACACAAATATGCTAAGATAAAAGCTAAAGGAAAGAGTATGCAAAAAAAACGTCTTACAATAGCCATACAAAAATCAGGAAGGCTAAGTAAAGAATCCCTAGAGCTTTTAAAAAACCTAGGCATAAAACTTCACATACAAGAGCAAAATTTAGTAGCCTTTGCTAGTAATTTTAATATAGATATACTAAGACTCAGAGACGATGATATACCCTCTTTAGTTTTTGATGGTATGGTTGATTTAGGAATAGTTGGAGAAAATGTCTTAAAAGAGCATGAGTTAGAAAGAAAGGCTTTGGGCTTGGCTGCTTCTTTTCAGCTTTTAAAAAAGCTTGACTTTGGATACTGCAGACTTTCACTGGCTCTACCAAATTCCTTTAAATACGAAAATTTAAAAAGCTTTGAAAATTTACGCATAGCCACCTCTTATCCTTACATACTAAAAGATTTTATGCAAAAAAATAATATAAAATACAAAACCTGTTCGCTAAAAGGCTCTGTAGAACTAGCGCCAAAGATGAATTTAGCAGATGCAATCTGTGATTTAGTATCAAGCGGTGCGACCTTAGAAGCAAATTCCTTAAAAGAAATTCAAAGCATATTTGAGTCAAGAGCCTGTCTTATAAAAAAGGACTCAAAGCTAAGTGAAGAAAACGAGCTTTTGTTAGAAAAGCTTATGTTAAGGCTAGATGGGGTTATGCAAGCAAGAGAATCAAAATACATTATGCTTCATTGCTTAAAAGAAAGGATAGATGAGGTTATATCCTTGCTTCCGGGTGTTGAAACACCTACCATCTTGCCTTTAGCTCATAGTAATGACAAGGTAGTCTTACACATGGTAAGCAAGGAAAATCTCTTTTGGGAAACTATGGAAAAGCTAAAAGGAGTCGGTGCTAGCTCTATCTTAGTCTTGCCTATAGAAAAAATGTTAAAATAGGACTTAAAATGCAAATTTTAGAATACGAAAAGCTAGACAAAAATGAAAAGAAAAAGGCTCTTTTGCGTCCAGCCATAAAGGCTCAAGATGAAATTTTAAAATCCTGCAAAGAGCTTATAAACGATGTTAAAACAAGAGGAGATGAGGCTCTCATAGAACAGGCTTTTAATTTTGATAAGGTAAAGATAAAAAAGCTAAAAATTTCAAAACAAGAGCTAGATGAAGCCTCAAAAAGAGTAGATAAAGAGTTAAAAGAGGCTATAAAAACAGCTTATAAAAATATTTATACCTTTCACAAAGCCCAAAGTTTCAAGCCTATAAAAATGCAAACCATGAAAGGAGTTAGCTGTGAGCTTGTAAGTAGACCCATAGAAAGCGTGGGGCTTTATATACCCGGAGGTCTTGCACCCTTGCTTTCTACAACTCTTATGTTAGCAATTCCAGCAAAGATAGCAAAATGCAAAAGGATAGTTTTAGCAAGTCCTGCAAAGATAGATGATAGTATACTTTTTTGCGCAAAACTTTGCAAGGTAGATGAAATTTATCAAATGGGCGGAGCAGGAGCTATAGCTGCTCTTGCATATGGCACACAAAGCATTGCTAAGGTAGATAAGATCTTTGGACCCGGAAATGCCTATGTTACCGCAGCAAAGGCTATGGTAAACGCACAGGGAGCAGCTGCTATTGATATGCAAGCAGGTCCTTCTGAGGTGCTTGTTATAGCTGATGAAGAGGCAAAAGTATCCTTTGTGGCGAGTGATTTACTCTCTCAAGCAGAGCATGGAACTGACTCACAAGTAATGCTACTTTGCCTAAGCAAATCCTATGCAAACGCCCTTGTAAAAGAGCTTAGCTTTCAGCTTGAAAAACTGCCTAGAAAAGAAATAGCTAAAAAGGCTTTAGAACACTCAAAAATCATAGTTGTAAAAGATCTAAAAGAGGCTGTGTCCTTGTCTAATGAATACGCACCCGAACACCTAATAATACAGACAAAAAGCCCTAGAAAACTCTTAAAAGACGTAAAACACGCTGGTTCTGTATTTTTGGGCGAGTATTCTCCAGAATCCATGGGGGATTATGCCAGTGGGACAAATCACGTCTTACCAACCTATGCTCTTACAAAAACGCATTCTAGCTTGAATTTAGCTGATTTTTATAAGAAAATGACGGTGCAAGAATTAAGTGAAGATGGCTTTAAAAAACTAGCAAAAACGGTTGAAATTTTAGCAGCAGCAGAGCATTTACACGCTCACAAAGAGGCTGTATCTTTGAGATTAAAGAGCTTACAATGAGTGAAAAAATCCTTTTTTTAGATAGAGACGGAACGATAATAAAAGAGCCAAAAGATGATTTTCAAGTCGATAGTCTTGAAAAATTATCCTTTGAAAAAGGAGTGATACAAGCCTTAATAAGGCTTAAAAGCTATGGTTTTAGCTTTGTTATGATTAGCAATCAAGACGGGCTTGGCACAAGGTCCTTTCCAAGAGAAAATTTTGAACTAGCCCACAATAAAATGCTTGAAACCTTAAATTCTTGCGGGATAGAATTTAAAGACATCTTTATATGCCCTCATTTTGAAAATGAAGGTTGCGAGTGTAGAAAACCAAAAACAAAGCTCCTAAGCGAGTATATAAAACACTCACTTTACGACAAAGAACAAAGCTTTGTTATAGGAGATAGACAAAGCGATATGCTCTTGGCTAAAAACTTAGGCATTGAGGGAATTTTATACGATGAAAATAATTCTTGGCAAGATATTACACAAAAAATACTAAGCTCTTTTAGAAGAGCTAAGATAGTAAGAAATACAAAGGAAACGCAAATTAACGCTCTTTTGTGCTTAAATTCTGGTCCTTCTTGCATAAATACGGGCATAGGCTTTTTAGATCATATGCTAGAGCAAATAGCTACACATGCTGATTTAAGCTTAAAGTTAGAATGCAAGGGAGACTTAGAAGTAGATGAGCATCATAGCGTAGAAGATGTGGCTATAGTGCTTGGAGAGGCTATAAGAAAGGCGATTGGAGATAAGATAGGTCTTGCAAGATATGGTTTTACAACCCCTATGGACGAAAGCTTGGCGACTTGTGCGATTGATTTTTGTGGTAGAGCTAGTCTAGTTTATAAGGCTAAATTTAAAAAAGAAAAGCTAGGAGAGCTTAGCACAGAACTCATAGAACACTTTTTCTACTCACTTTCTCAAGCCATGAAAGCTTCCTTACATCTAAAGGTAAAGGGTAAAAATGATCATCACAAGGCTGAAGCCTTATTTAAAGCCTTTGCTAGAGCCTTAAAGATGGCATTAGCCCTAGGGGAATCAAAACTTGCCAGCTCAAAGGGTGTCTTGTAAGCCTTATCTTAAAATTTGAGGCTTAGTTCTTAAAAAATCCCTTAGCTTTG
>CASFHJ010000091.1 GCA_949294425.1 uncultured Campylobacter sp. | reverse complement strand
TGGCACCTTTGAATTTTTGGTGGATAAAAATTTAGACTTTTATTTTATAGAGATGAATACTCGCTTACAGGTAGAGCACTGCGTAAGTGAAATGGTAAGCGGTATAGACATAATAGAACAGATGATTAAGGTAGCTGAGGGCTATGCCTTGCCTCCTCAAGATAGTATAAAGTTAAGAGGGCATTCTATAGAGTGCAGGATAACAGCTGAGGATTCTAGAAGCTTTGTGCCAAATCCGGGCAAGATAACAAAATATGTTGCACCTGCTGGAAGAAATGTCCGCATGGAAAGCCACTGCTATCAGGATTATTCTGTTCCTCCTTATTATGACTCCATGATAGGTAAGCTTGTAGTTTGGGGAGAGGATAGAAATATAGCCATAGCAAAGATGAGAGTTGCCTTAGATGAACTTATAGTAAGAGGCATAAAAACTACTAGAACCTTTCACAGAAAGATGATGGATAATCCGGATTTTATAAACAATACTTTCGATACAACCTACCTTGCAAAACACTAAATTTTGGTGTTTTGCTTTATTTTAAAAAAAAATTAAAAAATATAAAATTGTTTTTGTTTAAAAGGAGAAGAGATGGAATTTTTCACAGGTATTATTAGTAATGTAAAAAAAGAGGCTTCTATCATAACTTTTAATATAGATGATAAGCTTTTTAAAATTCTTGGAGATTTTACCTTTGAAGATGGCGATAAAATAGCACTTTGCACTAAGGATACAAATAAAGATTGTTATGATGTTTTGAGCTTTGCAAACTATAGCAAAGATATATATTCTATAGAAATGATAGAAAAAAAGGACGAATTTTCAAACTCTGATATAGCATTTGTGGCTGCTGTAGCTACCCTAACTTTTGTTGCGGGAGTGTTAGTTTTAGGACTTGTTTTAGCTTTGATACTTGCGGTATTAGCATTAATTGGACAAAGTCTTCGCATTAGAAAAAAAATACAAGCTGCAAAAAATCACAACGAACAGGTAAGATTTTTCGAAGAAAGCAAAAAAGAGTTAGAGGATAAAAGTTAGGCAAAAGATGACAAAATTTCATTTTTTGGTATTTTGCTTTAGAAATTTTATTTTAAAGCAATATCAAAATTTATATATCTGCTTGAATTTATCTTAAGTATTTTATATCAGCCTTAGCTCTTAGCTTGTTGAAATAATCGCTTAAATACTCATCTCTTTGCTTATTTGCGTAAGCATTTTTTACCTCATTTTTTATCTGCTCAAAATCAAAATGCTGAGGATCGGACTTAGATAAAAGCTTGTAAGATATGAAAAGATCGTTATTTTGTAGTATAGCTGTGCTTTCATTTTCTTTTAATCTTGAAAGGAAAACCAAAAGTCTTATATCGCTATTTTCTGGGCTTAATAGCACTTTTTGACTTTGCACAGCCTTTGTTTTAAAGCCTTTTATATAATTTTGCAAAGCCTTATCATCATTAGAGCTTGAAATTTCAGCTCTTATTTTGGTAAAAAGCACAAAGTCTTCTTGATGATTTTCATAATAATTCCTAGCCCCCTCATCGCTAGTATCTACTTTAAAACCGCCAAGCAAGGCTTCGTAAAGCTTTCTTTTTTCAAGCTGAATTTTAAAATTTTCCTTAGCTTTTTTAAATTCACTTTGACTCACTTTTGCTTTCATGGCGCTTACAGAGCTTCCTCCTTGTGCTAACATTTTATCCATTTCAGCTTCTATCTCATAATCATTAGCAAAAATTCTATACTTTTCTATCTCTGCTAGTTCTAGTTTATGATCTATTAGCTCACTTATGGCTTTTTGTTTTGGGATATTTTTATCTTGCATAAGCTTTTTGATTTCATACTGAGTTATAGCCTCTTGATTTACCACTATGGCTACTGAATTTATGGTGTTTGCATAAGAAAAAATACATATACAAATAAGTAGGAAAAATACTTTCATTTTCAAGCCTTTTTAAGTCTAAATATAGCATTATAGCGTGTTTAAGTGTATAAAAATTAAGGAAAGATAAATGAAAGAAGTAGTAACTCGTTTTGCACCTTCTCCAACTGGATACTTACACATAGGAGGGCTTAGAACCGCACTTTATAATTATCTTTATGCTAGAAAAAATGGGGGAAAATTCTTACTTCGTATAGAGGATACAGACTTAAAAAGAAATTCTTTAGAGGCTACAAAGGCTATATTAGAGGCTTTTAAGTGGTGTGGTTTAGATTATGACTCTGAGGTGCTTTATCAATCACAAAGGTTTGATATATATAAAAAATACATACAAAAGCTCTTAGATGAGGGTAAGGCTTATTATTGCTATATGAGTAAGGATGAGCTAGATATGCTAAGAGCTTCTCAAGAAGCAGCAAAGCAAAGACCAAGATATGACGGACGTTATAGAGATTTTAAAGGAGAAGCACCTAAGGGAGTGGATCCTGTGGTGCGTATAAAGGCTCCTTTAAGCGGAGAAATAGCCTTTGATGATGGTATAAAGGGTAGGGTATGCTTTAAGGCAGATGATATAGTAGATGATTTTGTTATAGCAAGAAGTGATGGAAGCCCTACTTATAATTTCACTGTTGTTGTTGATGATGCTTTAATGGGTGTTAGCGATGTTATAAGAGGAGATGATCATTTATCAAACACGCCTAAACAAATCATACTTTACGAGGCTTTAGGCTTTGCGGTGCCGAAATTTTATCACGTGGCTATGATACATTCTCAAAGCGGAAAAAAACTTTCTAAAAGAGATGGAGCTACTGATGTGATGGAGTATAAGGCTATGGGAATTTTGCCTGAGGCTTTGCTAAATTTTTTGGTTCGTTTGGGTTGGAGTCATAATGATGATGAAATTTTTTCTATGAGTGAGTTAAAAGAGCTTTTTTCACCAGATCACATTAGTAAAAGTGCCTCATCTTATGATTTTAAAAAACTTGAATGGCTAAATGAGCATTATATAAAAACCTTGCCTTATGAGAGTTTAAAGGAGCATTTAAAGGGGCTTGGCTTTGATTTAGACTCTATTAATAAGGCTGAACTTTTACTAGATATGCTAAGAGCTAGGGCTAAGACTTTGTTAGATGTTATAAATAATGCAAAAACTATAATCAATCAGCCACAAGATTATGATGAAAAGGGTATTAAAAAATTTATAAACGAAAATTCTAGTAAATTCTTGCAAGAATACTTACAATGCATAGAAGAAAAAAAGAATGCAGCCGAGTATGAAAGTTTTACAAATGAGTTTTTAGAACAAAAAAATCTAAGTTTAAAGGATTTAGCACAGCCTTTGAGACTTGCTATTACAGGAAAGAGTGTTAGTCCTAGCATCTTTGAACTTTTGGAGTTTTTAGGAGTAGATGAACTTAAAACTAGAATTAGAAATTTTCTTACTTTTTTGGCTAAGAGCTAGGATTTATCGTGATTTTTGCAAAGATTGATTATATTAATTTATTACCTTTGCATATTTATATGAAAAAATACCCCCTGCCAAGTGGCATAAAAAAGGCTATGGCTTATAAAAGTGGAGTGCCAAGTAAGATGAATAAGGCTTTAGCCAAAAGATTAATTGATGCGAGTATGATTTCTAGCATAGAGAGTTTTAAGAAAAAATACAAAACACTTGATGTAGGAATTTGTGCGAATAAAAAGGTCTTAAGCGTTTTAGTTTGTAAAAATACCACTTATGAAAAGGACAGCAGCTCAGCCACCTCAAACGCTCTTGCTAAAATCTTAAGGCAAGAGGGCAGGGTACTCATAGGCGATAAAGCCTTGAAAGCTTACCTTGAAAATAAAGAACTTTACATTGATTTATGTGAGCTTTGG
>CASFHJ010000090.1 GCA_949294425.1 uncultured Campylobacter sp. | reverse complement strand
TATATTAAAGGGCAATGGTAGCATTTCCAATGAAAAAATGGAGCAAGTCGTAAGGCAAAGATATGAAATTTTTGATAAAAAGAGGAAAGAAGAAACAAGAATCAAAGCTGATTTAGAAGATGAAAAAATGCTAGAAAAAACCTACAAGGCTCTAAAGGATAGATAATGCCAAAGCACACAAGTATAAAAAAACATTTGCTTTTAAGTGAAATATGCAACAACAAAAGAGTGCAATATAAAGAAAGCTATGAAAACTATGATTTAAAAAGCTTTAGTGCGGATATTTCCTTACAAGATTATCAAATAGCAAGTTTGCAAAATGCCCTTATAGCCTTAGACTTATATATGTGTTATAAAGATTCTGATTATATAAAAACTAGAGGCGAAAAGCTTTATAGAATCTATAAAGAACAATACAAAGATTGTAAGCTAGAAAAAGAGGAGATTAACCGTGCGTCCTTTTGGATGGCGACAGGCAGTGGCAAAAGCATAGTGATGATAAAGCTACTCTCACTCTTGGGTAAGGCAGTGAGAGAGAAAAAGATTCCAAATAAGCCCATAATGCTACTTGCTCCAAATGATACGATTTTAGCACAATTTAAAGACAATGTAACAAAATACAATAATCACAATGCAGATTTCATCACCCTCAAAGAACTTAGAGAATATGAGAGTGCAACACAAAGTAGTTTATTGGGAGAAACTAGCGTTTTTATCGCTAGGAGTGATTTGCTAGATTGTGCAGAAAATGTGGGCAAAGATAAAAGTGCCAAAAGACTTGATTATAAAAATTACTGCAACAATGAGGGCTGGTATATCCTGCTAGATGAAGCCCACAGAGGCGATAGCAAAGAATCTATTAGAAAATATTACATCAATGAGATAGCTTGCGGGGATAAGCTTAGGGAGTATGAGGGCTACTCTTATAATGGCTACTCTAGGGGCTTTATTTTTAATTTTTCAGCGACTTTTAGCGATGAGCTAGATTTTTTTACTTGTGCTTTTAATTATAATTTAGAAAAATTTAATAATGATGGATATGGCAAGAATATCGCTGTGCTAGATTCTCATCTCAAATCTTTTAATAAAGAGAGTGATGAGAGTGAAAGGATAATACGAATCATTGAGGGCTTTATACTTTTTAGTGCTATCAAACAAAGTAAAAAGGAGTTATTGCGTAAGGCTAGGGACTTGTCTATAGCAAATATAAAATACCATAATCCTTTAATCATCGCCGTATCAGATAAGGTCAATACCCAAGATGCTGGGATAAAGCTGTATTTTAAAACAATATTACAGATTCTAAAAGAAAACAAAGATATACAAGATATAGCCAAGAATCTTTATGAAAAACTCAAAAATCAAGAGCTGTATTTTGCAAAAGATGTCTTAAGCGATGAGTTTTTAGAATATGTGAAAAATACAGATTCTAAAAGTGTGAGGGAAAATATCTTTTATGCGAGTGAGCCATCACACCTAGAGTGCTTTAGGGCAAATGAAAAAGAGCTAGCTTTTAAAAGTAAGAATGCTAATGAGCCTTTTATGCTGCTTAATATTGCAGAGGCTAAAAAATGGGAGAAAGAGCATTTATTAGAGCTTGAAGTAGAGAGCTTTAAGGATTTGCAAAAGAGTTATTTTAAACATATCAATGAGGGCGATTCAAGCATTAACATTATGCTTGGGAGCAAAGTCTTTAGCGAAGGCTGGGATAGCAACCGTGTGAATCTCATTTATTTTATCAACATTGGCAGCAAAAATGCTAAAAAATATGTTTTGCAAACTATCGGTAGAGGTGTTAGAATCGAGCCTTTTTCTAATGTGCGAAAGAGAATGCAATATTGTGATATACACGAGTATAGCACAAAGC
>CASFHJ010000089.1 GCA_949294425.1 uncultured Campylobacter sp. | reverse complement strand
TTCTAGCATTTTCATCAAACATAGCTTGAGCTTCTAAAAATAAAACATCTCCTAGCTTTAAAGGAGAGTAAAAAAAAGTCCTTGAGGATATGACTATAGCAAATTCCTTATTTATAGCTGCTAAGGCTACATAGTTTGCGGCTGAAAATACAAAGGCACTATGTATAAGACCTTGATCATCTACCACCATTTCATTAGAGCTTATGAAAACTGACTTGGCATGATTTTTGCTTAAATCATACACATGCCCGCAAAAAGTGTTGTTTATATCAGGGCAGACCATGAGTTCGCTTTTTGCTTTGATTAGCTCTTCTTGGGATACGTATTGTTCCACTTGTGCTTCTGCAAAGTTATTATGTGTCATTTAAAAAACCTTCTTTTTAGAAAAATAACACCTTTCAATCTACACTTTTATATCGGCAGAATGAATTTTTACTTTAGTTTTTTAAAATTTTTAGCTTTCTGTTTTGTTTTTAGGATTTTCTTCCTCGTAGTCTTTTATGGCTTCTAGTATTATCTTGCCAATATTTTGTGCTAGTTCCCTTCTTTCATGTATCACGCAGTAAATACCCATATTTTTAAGCTCGGCTTCAAAATTATCAAATTTGGTTGAGACTATGATTTTTGTATGATGATTTATGGATAGAATTTCTTTTACGCTTTTAATGCTAGTTTCTGGATTTCTTAAAGCCATCACCACAGCCACGCACTGCTCCACCTTTAAATGCCTAAATAAATTCTTGTGTGTAACATCTCCATATATTATCTTATCTCCTTTTTTTAGTCCTTTTTCCACCTTTTCGTATTTATTATCTATACATATATAATCCACATCACAGGCTCTAAGATAAGAGCAGAGATTTTGTCCTAAGATACCATAACCACATATTATTATCTTATGTATTGTTTCTTTATTTTTTTCTGCTACCTTACTTGTTTTTGTTTGGTATTTTTTAAGAGTTAAAAATTTCAAGGCTATCTTGCTATAAAATTCAAGTTTTTCTAATAAAAAAGGCGTAGCTACCATTGAAAAAATAACCATTATTGTAAGGAATTGATAAATTTGTTCCGCACTTATTTGCTCAAAAAAGTCCTTTCCAAAAACAGAGTTTAAAATTCCTCCTTCAAGCTTTAAATTTAAAATTTTATTTTGTGATGCTAGTAAAAAAACCGCAAAGGAAAATTCGCCTATTTGAGAGAGGCTAAGAGCTGTTTGCATGCTTATTTTATTGCCCCTAAAAAATTTAAGTAAGCTATATATCACAAAGGCTTTAACTAGCATCATTAAGATAACAAAGATTATTATTAATACAAAATATTTGGATAAAAAATCAAGATCAACTTGCATACCAATGGTTATAAAAAATACACCCAAAAGCAGATCTTTAAAGTATATAAGCACATTTTCAACCTGATACTTATAAGGTGTATTTGATATGATCATACCAGCTAAAAAGGCTCCAAGTGTTAAGGAAAAGCCAAAATAATGACTTATATAAGCTGCACCTAAGACTATTAAAAAGACTGTTCCAACAAAAATTTCATCTGTTTTCATATTTGCAGATAATCTAAGCACTATCTTAGCCAAGAATTTTCCCGGTAAAAGTAGTAAAACAAGCACTATAAGAGCTGAAACAAAGGTTGTTATAAGCAAGTCGCTTATGCTTGAAGACTTGTCGCTTAGAAGCTTTATTATAAGTAGTATAGGTATTACGGCTAGATCCTGAAAGATTAAAATTCCAACCGTTGCTTTGCCGTAAAGTGTTTTGCTAAGGCTATTTTCATTTAGGTATTTTAAGACTATGGCAGTTGATGAAAGGCTTATGGCACTTGAAACTATTATGGAGGTTGAGGCATTAAAACCAAATAAATAATTACAAATCAAGAAAATAGTAAGTATGCTAAGTATGATTTGTAAGCCACCAAAAAGTAGGACTTCTTCTTTCATGGAAGATATGGTTTTAAAAGAAAATTCAAGCCCTATAGTAAACATAAGAAATACTATACCCATTTCTGCTATATGGTTTAAATCCCCGTCCTTACTTAAGGGTATATCAAAAAAATACGCCGTAAAAACTCCAGTGAGTATGTAGCCTATGATGGTTGGAATTTTAAGCTTATTTAGTATTAAGCACCCAAGCACGGCTATGGCTAGGACAGATACTATGGCTAAGAGAGGTTCTATAGTGTTTTCCTTTTTTGGTTTAAGAGCTTTGATTATAGCATAAAAGCATATCTTTTGCACTCTTAAAAGCTTAAATTTTTTGGAACATTTCTTGCTTTATTTTTTGAAAATTTTTATGATTGAAGGATTTAAAATGAGGTTATTTTTGCTTTTTATCCTTGCTTTTACGAGTGTTTATGCAGCTCAGGTTAAGGATCTTGCCAATACAGTTGGAGTTAGGGATAACCAGCTTATAGGCTATGGTTTGGTTGTAGGTCTTAATGGTAGCGGAGACGGAACAAATAGTGAATTTACCATACAATCCATATCAAATTTGCTGCAAGGCATGAATATCAAGGTA
>CASFHJ010000088.1 GCA_949294425.1 uncultured Campylobacter sp. | reverse complement strand
CGCCACCGCAGCCTATAATTTTTACTCTAGCACCTCTTACATTCTGTGCTTCTTCTACAACAAACTCACTCATAAATATCTCCCATAAATATTAAAATTGATTCATTATCTTATTCCAAACTTTTGAAAAAAGATTATCTTTTTTATCCTTGTTGGCACCAAGTAAATCTAAATTTTGTCTAAGCTTAATTGTATCATTTTCTTGTGAATTTTCAGTATAATTTTCATTTTTTATTTCGCCCTCCTCTTCCTCAAAAGCTAGGGAATTTTGCACAGATTTACTTACTAATTCTGGCTCTCCTTTGTATCTAAGCTTATCTTTTGAATCAAGCTCATAAGGAGTAAAATATCCAGCACCATAAAGACAAAGCCCTATAGCACAAGCATTTTCAGGATCGGCTATAACATCACTAAAACCGAAAATTTTATCGCTAGAAACACAGGCAAGCCTAACTGATTTGTTATCAAACATGGCATAAGAAAGCTCATCTATCCTAGCAAGCTTAGTCATACCTCCTGTTAAGACTATACCAGCTCCAGCGCTATTTGCGTAAGGGTTTTCACTAAGCATTTTAGCAAGTATCATCAAGGTTTCTTCTGCTCTAGCGTAAATTACATTAGATATTATCTCTAGCTTAACATCATTTATCTTTCTTTCATCACCTATAAAAGGAACCTTTACCAAATTTTCAGGCTCTTGGCTTAAATTCGCATAGTTTAATTTTATCTTTTCAGCCTCTTTTAATGGGGTATGTAAAGAAACTGCAAGATCCTGTGTTATATTAGTAGATCCTATCAAAAGACAATCATTATATCTAAGAGAATTTCCCATATGCATAACTATATCGCAAATGGCACCACCCATATCTATGAGTATGGCGCCTAATTCCTTTTCACTATCATCTAAACAAGCTATAGAGGAGGCGTAGCCAGATAAAACTAGGTTGTCAACTCTTAAATCAGCCAAACCAATAGCTTTTTCTAAATTTTTAATATGAACTTCTTGAGATATGATTATATGGGTTAATACCTCTAGCCTATTTCCACTCATACCCAAAGGATCGTCTATATTATCTATATCATTTACCTTAAAATTATAAGGCAAAACATGTATGACTCTGTAGCCATTTGGTATGTTTGCAGTATGTTTTGCCGTGCTTACGGCTCTATGGATTTCTTTTATAGTTATCTCACTTCCGGGTATATTAACAACACCTACACTATTAACGCTTTTTGCATAAGCGCCAGAAACAGAAACTATAACCTTATCATAACTCACACCAGCTACTATCTGTGCTTCTTTGGCTGCTTGAGATATAGACTTAGAAGCTAATTCTATATTTGTTATAGCACCTTTTTTTACACCCTGAGTTCTAGCTTTTCCAGAGCCTATGATGTTAAGATGTCCGTCCTCATCTTTTTGAGCTAATATAGCACAAGTTTGAGTAGAACCTAAGTCTATGCCTAAGATATTCAAAACTAATTCCCTTTATAATAAATTTCTATCTTATATTCTTTTTCTAGTCTTTTAAGCAAGGCTTTTCTAAACTGAGAAGCTTTCAAAGACAACAAATTCGCACTTAAATTATCTTTATATTGCTCTAGCTTAGAGGGGCTTAACAAGGTCTGATCTTTAATTTCATACAATATAGCCTTATTATCAAGCAAGACATAAGATTTTTTCTTATCCTGATTAAAAACATTCATCAAAAAGAGGCTAAATTCGGTATCATTCATAATGTTTTCTTGCACTCTTTTAGGATCTCTTAAACTATCTCTACTAACAGAGCCTATATTTTTTCCCTTAAAATTTTCTAAAGCCTTTTTTGCCTCATTTTCTAAGAGAGCTTTTCTTTTCATATCCTTATACAAGGGCAAAATCTCTTCCCTAGCCTCAGCAAAGCTTTTAAGTCTAGCATCTTCTTTTTTATTTACTCTAGCTATCATGTAGCCACTTTGAAAATCTTGTTCAAATTCAAAGGGTCTAAGTATAGTGCCTGGTTTAGAATTTTTTAGTATTTCCAAAGGATAAAAAATATCCATTTCACTTATATTAAGATCCTTTTGAAAATTCTCTTCGCCCTTATCAAGAGCTACAAATTTAGCATTTGCCTCAGTTCTTAAAAGTGCTAAAGAATAATCTCTTTTAAGATCTTTTTTAGCATCATCAAAGGAGATGATTTTTCCGGCAAAATCCTTGTAATTGTGCTTATTTTTTTCATAAAATTCTCTTAAAGTGGACTCATCTACTTCCAAGTCATTAAGAGGCATAAAATAAGTAGAAA
>CASFHJ010000087.1 GCA_949294425.1 uncultured Campylobacter sp. | reverse complement strand
GTTCATGCAAGGATTTTAACACATATTTAGTGTATATTTAGAATTTTTAGAGCAAAAACTAAAAAATACTCATCATTTTTTAAGCAAATTCTTAGCCTTTTGCCAAAGACTTACACCAAGCTGTTTTGCCTCATTTTTGTTTAATTCCTTATATCTTTCATCATTTACCTTTTCTAGTTTGAAAAGCTCTTGCTTAAAAGAATTTATCTTACTTTGAGCTAATTTATTAAAATCATCTATTTTTGGATTTTTCTTAAGCTCATTTAATGATAATAAAAGCTGTTCTTTACTCTCACTTGCTAATCTCTTAAGCTTTGCAAATAAATTATCTAGCTCGTTTTCTAATAAATTTTGTATTATGCTTTTTGCTGGATCATCGTATTTTTTGAGATCCTGCCTTAAAATAGCTATAAAATCATCTTCTATATCAATTAGCTCCTTTTCTTTTGCATTTATATCTTCTTCAAGCACGCAGTATGCAAAGCTTTTTTTAAATTTTTCTATACAAAGACTTATGCCATCTCTTACGCCCTTTATAGCACCTATGCAAAGCTCTTGTGCAAAAAGCTTACTTTCATTTGCAAGTTCAAAGGCACAATTTAACACAACTTGAGAGGTTTTTAAAATTTTTTCCTTTTTAAAATCACTCTCGCTTATAGCATTAAAAACTAGCTCTCTAGCTATAAGACTTGAGGTTATCTCAACATCTTGTGCCTTTTCAAGAGTCGTTATAAAGGCACTTTCTGCGGTTTCTTTTAGTATATCAAGGGTGTCTAACTCAAATAAAAGAGCCTCATTTAAAGAATCAGATAGCTCTAGCTTGAAATTTTTATCAGCTAATCTTTGTTTTATCTCAAAAAATTTGCTGCTTAACTCGTTTTTTACTATATTTTTTTGCCTTTTTATCTTAGAGTTTAAAAGATCTAGCTCCCTTATATATTGATATAAAATATTTTCCTCATCTCTTACACTAGCTCTTATAAAAGCTTTTATAAGTTTGGTAGAAGAGCTATTTTCTAGTAAAGAATTCTTTTGTAAAATTTCAAAAAATTCAAACAAAGTATCGGTGCTAAGAGAATTTTTTTGTCTTTGTTTTAAAAAAAGATTATAAGCCAAATCCTCAACCACCTCACCCCTACTTGCTGCATCTAAAAGTAATTTTTCAAATAAAATAGTATCCATAAAATCCTCACAAAACGAATTTTGAATGCTTTTTTAAAAGCTCAAATATGCAAAGCCTATCGCTCTCATCATTAACTAGCACCTTTAAAAGATAACTCTTATATTTTCCTTCCTTGCTGCTATTTGACTCACTTAGCTTAAATTCTCTTTGAAGCAGTATTTTTTCCACCACAATCCTTGCGTTTTCATCTTTTTGCAATATTATTTTATACTCCCAAAAAAGCGGGTATTTTATAATGGGCTTTTGTTTAAGCTCGTTTAAATTTAGCACTTTTTCCACCTTCTTTATACTCTAAGATTATGTTTGAAATTTCCATGTTTTTATCTATGGATTTTAACATATCATATATGGTTAAAAGCCCTATACTAACACCAGTTAAGGCTTCCATTTCAACTCCTGTTTTTCCCTCGCAAGCAAGCTCTACTATGAGCTTGAAACTAAAATCTTTTTCATCATCTTCTACAAAGGCTTTTATCTTAGACAAAGATATTTGATGGCACATAGGTATTAAATCACTGGTTTTTTTAGCCCCCATAATGGCTGCAAGTATGGCAGTCTCAAGCACAGCTCCTTTTTTCACCTCTTGTTTTTTAACCGCCTCAAAGGCATCTTTTCCTACCTTTATCCTACCACTGGCTCTAGCTATTCTTTTGCTTGATTCTTTAAAGCTTATATCTATCATTTTTGGATAATTATTTTCATCTAAGTGGGAAAGCTGCATAAAAACCCTTAAAAAATTTATGAAAATTATAGCAAAATGAGTAAAATTTAAGATAAAATTAGAACTTATTTAAAAATAAGGATTTAAAAATGGCTTATGATGATGAGGATTTTTTTGATGATGAAGATTATTCTTATGAAGAAGAAGATACTTATGAAAAAAGAAGCTTCAATTACGATGAAGATGATTATTCCTTTTATGATGAAGATGATGAAAATAGCTACGAAATGTAGATAAAAAATGAAAAAACTTGGTAAAAAAAAGATAAAAATTCTTAGCCTTTCCTCTCTTGGAGGCACCTTAGAATTTTATGACTTCATAATCTTTGTATTTTTTGCAAATATAATTTCCATGCATTTTTTTCCAGAAGACTTAAGTCAGACTTGGAAGCTTATAAACACTTACGGAATCTTTGCAGCAGGCTATCTAGCAAGACCGCTTGGCGGCATTATCATGGCTCATTTTGGAGATAAATTTGGACGTAAAAATATCTTTATGTTAAGTATCTTGCTTATGGTTATACCTACCTTTGCCCTTGCCTTTGTGCCTTCTTTTGAAAGTATAGGATATTTTGCACCTGTGTTTTTACTACTTGTAAGGATAGCTCAAGGCGTAGCTGTTGGTGGAGAATTACCCGGAGCCTGGGTTTTTATACAAGAACACGCACCAAAAAAACATAAAAATCTTTACATATCCTTGCTAAGTGCTTCAGTTAC
>CASFHJ010000086.1 GCA_949294425.1 uncultured Campylobacter sp. | reverse complement strand
AAAACTTTCATTTACATCTAGCATTGTAGCTCTTTTTATATCCTTACTTGCGGCTTATTCTATACATGCTTTAAGCCCTTCTAAACTTAGCTCTTTTTTGCTATCTACAAATACCATGATAGGAAATTTTTCAGGCATTCCACTAGCCTTTGCCTTTATAATAGTGCTTGGAACTAATGGAGTTTTTAATGTGCTTTTAAAAAATATGGGTATAGAACCCTTTATCACTATATATTCAAATCTTGGTATAAATATAGTTTATATATATTTTCAACTTCCCTTAGGCATACTACTTTTATACCCTGCCTTAAAAATACTTAAAAGCTCTCAGCTTAATGCTTGTAAAATGCTTGGGGGCTCATCTTTGCTGTATTTTGTAAAAATAGCTCTACCCATGCTTACCCCAGCTCTTGTGGGCGTTTTTGTTATACTTTTTGCAAATGCACTTGGAGCTTATGCTACCATTTACGCTTTAAGCTCTGGAAATTACAATGTAGCCCCGCTTAGAATAGCCTCTTTAA
Source organism: uncultured Campylobacter sp. (assembly GCA_949294425.1). Lineage (GTDB taxonomy): Bacteria > Campylobacterota > Campylobacteria > Campylobacterales > Campylobacteraceae > Campylobacter_D. Next base: position 1,459 of record CASFHJ010000086.1, on the reverse strand, counting down.
TAGCAGGAGACATAACGCTTAATCCCTACCTAGCATCAGCTCTAAGTTTAATACTGGTTTTAATTATGCTTATTATAAGTTTGCTAGGAAATTTTTTATCTAAAAGATATGATTTTAAGGAGTTTAAATGATGGAAAATTTAAGCAAAACTGCTAAAATCTATCACTACACAATATTAACTTTAGTCTTTTTATTTTTAGCACTTCCTATACTTGCTAGTTTTTTATACTCTATATCTTCTTCTTGGTCTGTTAGTGTCTTTCCTGATTCTTTTACTCTTAAGTGGTATAAAATGCTAATAAATGATGAAAGATTTATCCTTTCTTTACTTAGATCCTTATTTGTTTGTATAAGCGCCTTAGTGCTTTGCTTTGTCCTACTTTTTCCCTTAGTTCTTGCTTGTAATTTATACTTAAAAAAGCTAAAAAGCTTCGTAAATTTTTTAATACTCATGCCCTTTGCCGTTCCACCTATAGTAAGCTGTGTTGGGCTTTTAGAGCTTTATTCACAAAGCCTAGGAGGAAGTGCTTATATCTTAATCTTTGCTTATTTTACCCTAGCCCTGCCCTTTGTATATAGAGCCTTGGAAAACTCACTAAGCACTATAAATTTAAACGAGATTTTAGCCTCAAATGCTATCTTGGGAGGATCATTAATTGGAGCGGTTTTTAAGCTTATTCTTCCTAGCATCAAAAAGGGTGTTTTAGTAGCATTTTTTCTATCTTTTTCCTTTTTATTAGCTGAGTTTTTATATGCAAATATCTTAGTTGGAGCTGCTTATGAGAGCTTGCAAGTTTATTTGCATAATATAAAAAACCAAAGCGGACATTATTCTAGCGCCTTGCTTATGGCGTATTTCTTACTCATTTTCATAAGCACATTTTTAGCAATTTTAATAAAGGATAAATAATGGCTTTTTTAAAAATTAAGAATTTCAAAAAATACTACAAAGATAAGATGATCTTTGAGGACGTAAATTTCTCTGTTTCAAAGGGGGAATTTTTAAGTCTTTTAGGACCTCGTGGCGGTGGTAAATCCACGCTTTTAAGATGTATAGCTGGGCTTAGTGATTTAAATTCTGGCAAGATAATCTTAGATGGAAAAGACATAAGCAAACTTTCTCCTCAAAAAAGAAATATAGCCATGGTTTTTCAAAATTACGCCTTATTTGAAAATTTAAATGTTTTTGAAAACGTGGCTTTTGGGCTTAAAATACAAAGGGAAAGCAAAAAAAATATAGAAAAAAAGGTGAGAAAAATGCTAGCTCTGGTAGAGCTTGAGGACCTTGCTAAAAGCTATCCTCACAAACTAAGCGGAGGGCAAATGCAAAGAGTTGCCCTAGCAAGATCCCTTGTTACAAAACCAAAGCTACTCTTGCTTGATGAACCCTTATCAGCACTTGATGCAAAGATAAGAAAGACTTTAAGACAGCAAATAAAAAAGATAACAAAAGACTTAA
>CASFHJ010000085.1 GCA_949294425.1 uncultured Campylobacter sp. | reverse complement strand
AAAATATAAACAAAAATATGCCAGTGGTGCTTATATAAACAAATAAAATTCTAGCAATAACCCATCTAGCCTCGGACATAGCAATAACCCTTGCCCCTTTGATTTATTATACTATCCTTGCCAAGTAGCTTTCTTAAATTTTTTACGTAAGCTCTTAGGCTAAGTTCGCTTGGCTCCTCATCATAATCCCATAATTCCTCAAAAATTCTCTCTGTGCTTATAAAGTGATTTTTATTTTGTAGCAATAAGGACAAAAGCTTTATCTCCTTACTTGGCAGGGGATATAGCTTGTCGCCTTGATATAAAAGTTGGGATTTTAAAAAGAATTTCATTTGCTTGCCTAAATCCTCAAAATCCTCACTCTTATGCGCAAAAGATCGTTTTAGTAAATTTTCTATGCGTATGGAAAGCTCAAGTAATTCAAAGGGCTTTTTTATGTAATCATCGCAACCAGCCTCAAAGCCTTCCTTAAAATCCATGGAAGTATTTAAGGAGGTTAAAAAGATAGCAGGTGTATTTTTACCACTTTGCCTTAGCTCTTTTAATAAAGAAAAACCATCTCCATTTATTACCTTAACATCAAAGATCCAAAGGTCAAAATGCTTCTCATAAGCCATATCCAAAGCCTCTTTAGCATCACTTACAAGACTTACTTCATAACCCTCATCAAGTAAAAATTCTTCCACTATTTCACCCAAACTTAGATCATCTTCTAAGAGTAAAATTTTAGCTGACATATAAAAATTCCTTATTTAATATAAAAAATTCTAGCTAAGATTTGTTAAGTAATAGTGAAATTATCTTTTTATTTTCTTAGAACAAATAGCCCAAAAAGCCCTAAGAATTCCGTATAAAACATAAGAAGTTACTATTATTAGTATGCTTTCAAGGGGATAAAGATAAAGAAGAGAAAAGACAAGCAAAAGCAAGATAAGAACCTTTAAAACACTAGATCTATCTAAGCTAGTCTTTTTAAAGCTTGGATATCTTATATTGCTAACCATTAGCAAGGATAAGAAAAAATTTAAAAGCAAAAAGAAAACGGCATAATCTCTTAAAAACTCATAGCTTATATAAGCATAAGTCCACATCGCACTTACCACAGCAGCCGTAGGTATGGGAAGTCCTATAAACATAGAGGGTTCATTTATATTTGTAGTTACATTAAATCTAGCAAGTCTAATAGCCCCAAAAACAATAAAAATGGCAGCTACCAAAGAGCCTAATTTACCATACATATACCCTATGCTTACATAAAATAAAATGGCAGGAGCTACTCCAAAAGCTACTAAATCAGCCAAAGAATCAAATTCTACTCCAAATTTAGAAGTAGTATTTGTAAGTCTTGCAACCCTGCCATCAAGCCCATCAAAAATCAAAGATAAAACTATATAAAAAAGAGCAGCCTTAAAACTACCATTTAAAGAAGAAATAATAGAAATCACACCTAAAAAAGCAGAAGCCGCTGTAAAAAGATTGGGCAAGATATATATGAATTTATAGTCATTTTGCATAGTGCAAACTCCTAAGGAAAATAAGCTAAAAGAGAGGAGGCTTTCACACTATCATTTACTCCAACAACAAGTCTAGTCTCTCTTGGCAAGATTAAGGTGAGAGTTGAATTTATGCTAAAAGCAAGCTCATCTCCAGCCTTAAAAGAGCTTTTATCATTTATCTTTAAGCTTCTATCAAAATATCCAGCAAAGATCCTAAGCCCAAAAGCTTGGTTAAAAGAATTTCTAGATAGCATAAATGCTCTTTGGCTATACCTTTTAAATTTAGAATCCGCACCTAAAAATAAACCATGTCTTAATTTCACTTCCTCTATATCCATATCAGTGCAAGCTCTTATACTTCCTTGCTGGTAAAAAGAATTTTCTATACTAAGCTCTATACATTTTCCTAGGTCTGGGTGTTCGACATTTTCTATAGATACTATATTTCCATCAAGAGGAGATAAGATAGCCTTTTTATCCAAGCATACAGGCTCACTCTTACTTACCCTATATAAAAATAGGGTAAAAAGTATAAGTAAAAAAAGAACTATACTAAAGCCATTGAAAATAAAGCATATAATAAATAAGCCAAACAAAACAGCCAAAGGAGTGTAAGAATACTTAGATATAGAAAAATTCATATCTTATTCACTTTCTTTGCTATCTTGTTTATCAAGCTTTATTTTTTTTTGATCCTCTGTTAATCTAGTAGGTAAGCTATTTTCCTGCTCGTAGGATTTAATTATATCCCTTACCTTATCTCCATCTATGGTTTCTTCTTCATACAAAGCACTTACCATAGTTTCAATAGCTCCTTTATAGAGCTCTAAGGTATTTTTTACGTCTTGATACCTATCATCTAAGGTCTTTTTTACATAATCATCAAGTGATTCTGCCATCTTTTCTGAATAATCTTTAACGGTTTGTCCCCCTGTTAAGAAGGTGTTTCTTTGCTTTTCAAGAACCATTAATCCAGCTATATCACTCATTCCATACATAGAAATCATAGCCTTTATAATATCAGTAGCTCTTTCTAAGTCATTTGAGGCACCGGTTGAAATTTCGCCTATAAACACATCTTCAGCTGCACGACCACCCAAAAGCACATCAACTTCAGCTAAAAGCTCATGTTTTTGCATTAGAAATTTATTTTCTTCAGGTGTATTTAAGGTATATCCAAGAGCTGCCAAGCCCCTAGGTATCACAGAAACCTTGCTTACCTTCTTAGCACCCTTAGTGGTTTCAGCTATCAAAGCATGTCCGCATTCATGATATGTTACTATTCTTTTTTCCTTTTCATTTATACGACGTGATTTTTTCTCAAGCCCGGCTATAGCTCTTTCAACAGCCTCTACCAAGTCATTTTGCTCTACGTATTTTTTAGAATTTCTACCGGCTAGAAGTGCTGCCTCATTTATTATATTTGCCAAATCAGCCCCAGCTAAACCAGCAGTTAATCTTGCAACATCTTCCACCTTTACCTTAGGTGAAATTTTCACATCTTGCATGTGAACCTTTAATATATCGCATCTTCCTTTAAAATCGGGCTTATCAACTAAAATTTGTCTATCAAAGCGACCAGGTCTAAGCAAGGCGGCATCAAGCACCTCAGGTCTGTTTGTAGCTGCTAAAACTATGACTGGCGATGATTCTGTGCCAAAACCATCCATCTCAGCTAAAAGCTGATTTAAGGTCTGTTCTCTCTCATCATTTCCACCCATCATACCAGCCGCACGAGACTTTCCTATAGCATCTATCTCATCTATGAAAACTATAGCTGGGGCTTCTTTTTTTGCATTTTCAAAAAGATCTCTAACTCTACTAGCACCAACTCCAACAAACATTTCTATAAAGGCAGAACCAGAAACACTGAAAAATGGGACATCAGCCTCACCAGCAACAGCCTTTGCAAGTAGAGTCTTACCAGTGCCTGGAGGTCCAACTAAAAGTAAGCCTTTTGGTATCTTAGCTCCTAGTTTTATGTATCTATCTGGGTGCTTTAAGAAATCAACTATTTCTTTTATTTCCTCTTTAGCTTCCTCAACCCCTGCTACATCGCTAAATTTAACCTTAGGTTTTTCTGAGTTAACAAGCTTTTTAGAACTTCCTATGCCAAGTATAGAAGAACCCATGTTTTTTTGCATTCTTGAAGCTAAAAACATCCAAATTCCAAAAAAGATAAAGATAGGCAAAACCCAAGAAAAAAGCATGTCAGTAAACCAGTTTGTCTCAGAATAAGCTCCATAAGAAATCTTTTTTTCATCTAGCAAACTCACTAAAGAAGGATCGTTTGAAACCTTTTTAGAGACTAAAACCGTATTTTGATTTGTTACGGCTCTAATGCTAGTTTGACCTATGCTAACCTGCGAAATTTCATTATTTTCTATCATTTTTTTAAGTTCTGAATAAGGGACATTCCTACTTTGAGAGCCGTCCATCAAGCCCCCTGAACCATCTACAAAACTTTTAAACAAAAAGATAGTAACTATGGCAAATATAGCAAAAACCAGTATAGGGTTTTTGTTGAAAAAATTATTACCACCTGTATTTTTGTTATTAGAATTTTGAGGATTATTATCTAACATAAAACTTCCTTTTTATAAACTAAAGATGACCATTCTTTAAGCCTCAGACTATCCACTAGCCTTAGCTTTAAAAAATCTTGTTTAATATCATCTTCGTATCTGTTTAATATACCAGATAATATTAAATAAGAGTTTTCTTTTAGACTCTCATGTAATTCTTTTTTTAGAATTTTTATTATATCAGCCGTTAAATTTGCTACTACAAGATCATATTTTTCGGTATTTTTCTGCAAGGATCCACACCAAATTTTATTTAAAGAAACATTATTTAAAGATAAATTTTCTTTACTACTTTTTATAGCCAAATCATCGACATCACAAGCATCTACAATGCAGCCCATTTTTGCTAGCAAAATAGATAAAATCCCACTACCACAACCCAAGTCTAAGGCTCTTTGTCCATTTTTAGCATATTTTTGTATAAAGTTAATGCAAGAATTAGTGCTTTCATGATGTCCTGAGCCAAAAGCTAAGGCAGGATTTATCTGTATATTTAGACAATTTTCTTTTTTTTCAAGCCAAGAGCTAAGTAAATAAACAATAACTATTTGCACTGGTTGAACTGAATTTTTGTATTAATGTATACAGT
>CASFHJ010000084.1 GCA_949294425.1 uncultured Campylobacter sp. | reverse complement strand
TGTTTTGCTTCTCATTTGCTCCTTTGGAAAAAATGCGTAGAGCTTAATGAAAGTATCATAGTTTTAGAAGATGATGTTGTTTTTAGAGATGAATTTTTAGACTTCATAGACGAGCTTATAAGCTCACCTTATGATTTTGTGCGTTTAATGGCTTTAAAAAAGCTTAAAGGCATACTTTCCTTAAACAAATATCACATACTCACAAGAAAAAGAGCCAGCGGCACTCAGGGCTATCTTTTAAGACCAAAGGCAGCTCTTAGCTTTTTAAAAAAGGCTAAATTTTATTATCCTTTAGATGATTATATGGATAAATTTTTCTTACATGGTGTTTTTATAGTTTTATTTCAGCCCTTTCTTATATCTATGCACTTTGAACATAGCACGATAAATATAGGCAAAAAAACCATTTTTACAAATATTTATAGAGAATTTTTAAGATTTTTATATAGGCTTTGTGGTTTTTTTTATTTTTTCTTTTCTTATAAAAAGATAAAAGATCTTAAGAAAAAAGCTAAGAATCAAGCTTTCTAGCCAAGTTTATACAAGCTCTTATGTCTTGTTTTTTGCTTACATGCAAATTTTTAAAATTCTTAAATCTCTTAGCAGTGCTAGAGCCTATACACACTATCTTATCCTCATCTTTTATCTCATAATATTTTAAAAAATTATCAGCTAGCTCAAAGGAGCTAAAGACAAAGACGCAGGGTCTTATTAGTTTTTGAATTTTATGTTTTGTGTATATGCTTTCATAAGCTATTAATTCTTTTATGTCTAAGTCTTTTGCTTCATTTGCTAAGTCAAAGGCTATTTTTTCAGCCCTTAGATAAAGAATTTTTTTAGCTTTTAAGTCCTTTTTAAACTCTAAGAGTAAGTCTTTTAGGTAAGCCTTTGAAGGTATTTTTATATCTTTAAAACCAAGTTTTTGGAAGTCTTTTGCACTTTTTTGACTAAGAGTTAAAATTTGCATTTTTAAATTTAACTCACACTTGCTTTTAAGCAGTGCTTTAAGAGCATTTCTAGAGCTTGTTATAAGGGTGTCAAATTCTTTTAAATTTACATTTATATCTTTAAATTTTATCTTAGAAAGCTTGATGTGTTTTGTGTTTTTGAAGCTATGAGCTTGTGAGCTTATTAGATAAATCATCTCTTACGCTTTTTACCTTATCTTGCATACTCTTTTTTCTGCCTTTGTAGCAGTCAAATTTAGCTATTATGTAAAATCTTTTTGCATCTATGCTTTTGCTTGCTAAATTTAAGAGCTTTAAAGCCTTTTTCATGCTTTTACACTCCACACAGGTTCCCATGGGATTTAAATCATATTTCACACCTTTTTCATCAAAGGCTTTTAATATAGCCCTTACCTCTTTAGACTTTGAAATATCACCGCTTATACTAAATACACAAAGCTCCATTATAACACTCATTTTAGCTCCATTTCTTTTATATGTAACACAGCTTCATAAGCATTTTTAGCTATGAAAACTCCAGTTTTTTCAAGTTTCTTTCTATCCTCATACATCGGCTCTACTAGCACGCATTTTATATTGGCATTTATACA
>CASFHJ010000083.1 GCA_949294425.1 uncultured Campylobacter sp. | reverse complement strand
ATTCGGTATCGGGTTTATATTCTTTACCGACCTTGTTGTCGACCGGAATTAAGAATTTAACGCCTTTATCTTTGGCTTTTTCCTTTATTTCTCCTGTTGGACGCACGTTAAATCCAAGCACTACTGAATTTTCACTAGCACTTGCAAGCTCTATATCGCTTTGGCTTATGCCCCCAACTCCACTATGTATGATATTTACCTTTATTTCATCATTTTTAAGCTTTTCCAGACTTGATCTTATAGCCTCAAGAGAGCCTTGAACATCAGCTTTTAGTATAAGTGGTAGGGATTTTAAATTTCCTTCTTTTATCTTTGTGCTTAGTTCATCTAAGCTTACCTTTGTTGACTTACTAAGCTCTTTTTGGCGATTATATTCATATCTTTTTGCAGCGTATTCTCTAGCTTCTTTATCACTTGATACGGCTATTAGAGTTTCCCCAGCGCTTGCTATCTCGCTAAGACCGACTATGACTCCACATTCTCCGGGTTTTATCTCTTTTAAAGCCTTTCCTGTATCATCGCAAAGAGCACGAATTTTGCCGTAAGATACTCCAGCTACAACAGTGCTACCAACCTTTAAGGTCCCGTTTTGAACTATGATGGTTGCTACCGCTCCTCTTCCTTTTTGTACGGAGCTTTCAACTATACTAGCCTTTGCTCTAGCCTTTGTATTTGCTTTGAGCTCTAAAATATCTGCCTGTAAAAGCACAAGCTCTAAAAGCTCATCAACTCCAGTGCCTTGCTTTGCAGATACAGATACAAATTCATAAGCCCCGCCCCATTCAGTTGGCACTATATCAAGCTCTGCTAACTGGGTTTTCACCATATCAGGATTTGCTCCTTCTTTGTCTATCTTGTTTATGGCTATTATTATTGGCACCTTTGCTGCTTTTGCGTGATTTATAGCCTCTTTTGTTTGAGGTTTCACCCCATCATCTGCTGCAACCACTATGATAACTATATCAGTTATACTAGCTCCTCTAGCTCTCATGGCTGTAAAGGCTTCGTGTCCGGGAGTGTCTATGAAGGTTATCTTTCTTTTGTTTTTTTCTACCATATAAGCACCTACGTGCTGCGTGATACCTCCAGCCTCTGCACTTACAACCCTAGACTTTCTTATGTAATCAAGTAAAGAGGTTTTACCATGATCAACATGTCCCATTATAGTAATAACTGGTGCTCTAGGACTTAAATCCTCGCTGTTTTCAAGCTCTTTATCATAGTCTTTTACATAGTCAAATTCATCTGCTTCATCTACTATCTTAACCTCTATGCCAAATTCAGAGCCTAAAATTTCTATAGCATCTTCATCTAAAAAATCATTTTTAGTAGTCATCATACCAAGCATAAAAAGCTTTGATATAATCTCGCTTGTATTTTTGCCTATCTTATCTGCAAATTCATAAACACGAATTTCTTTTGGAATTTCTATACTTTTTAACTCTAAATTTTCCTTTTTCTCTATCTTTTTAGGAGCTTTTTTTCTAGATCTTCTTTGTATGGAATTTTCTGTAAATTTGCTAAAGGATTGTCTTAGTAAGCTTGGTTGCTTTTTATTTTGCAGTGCTTGAGTGTTTGTTTCTATCTTCGTGCTAAATTCAGGTAAAACAACTATATCATCATCATCTAAGGATATATCTGCAAAGTCTTTATTTCCAAGTATATCAACTTTTTGTGCGTTTTCTTTTTTACTTTGCGGACTTTGTTTTTTCTCTTTTTTCTTTACCTTTTTGCTAAAATTTTCATCTTTTGCATTTGAAAACATATCTTTAAGATCTATGCTTTTAGGTGTTTTTTGCTCTTGTTTTATTTATTCTTGCGTGCTTAAGTTAGTAGCATTTTTCTTTTTAACTATTACAAGACCTCTTCTAATACTTGTTTGAGCTTGTTTTACTTCCTCTTTATTTTCTTCTTTTATGCTTACTTCTTCTTTTTTATCCTCTTGTTTTACTTCTTTTACGCTTTGATTTTGTATTTTTTCCTCATTTTTTACTTTTTTTTCTTTTTTGCTTACTTTTTTTGCAAAGGCTTCTGGTATTTTATTTGTCTGCAAGTATTCATATATAGCTGCTGCAGCTTCTTCTTCTACTGATGATGAAGCTGTTTTTACATCTATACCAAGTTCGTGTGCCTTTGCTAAAACATCTTTGCTTTCAAAGCCACTTTCTTTTGCGATCTCGTGAATTCTAACCTTAGCCATTTAAAAACATCTCCTTTAATTCTTCTTCAGTATTTTTTAAACCATATCTTGCAAGTATCTTTTTTTTATTTTTGCACTTAGCTTCTATAAGGCAGCTTTGGCAGATATACAAACTTCGTCCTTTGTTTGAATTTAAAAGTGCGGTGCCATTTTCAAGCCAGAATCTAAACAGGCTTTTTTGCTCAAATCTTAGCTTGCAAATTATGCACATTCTAATTGCTGTGTGATTTCTTTTCAAAATTATATCTTTATTTTACTTGATTTTTATAAAAATTCAAAACCTTTATCGTCAAAATCTAGTATTTTAACGGCAAAGTTTTTGAATTTATCCTTAAATTTTTGGGCTAAGAGCTTGGCATCATCTTTGTATGTTATGTTTATAAAGCTAGATCCTGAACCAGATAAGGTGCTTAAAATAGCCTCATTTTTTAATGCTAGATCCTGCACCTCAAAAAGTATTTCATAGTTTTTCATTCTTCTTTCTTGGTGCAATTTATCCTTGCTGGCTTCTTTTAGGAATTCGTATTTTTTTTCTAAAAAACAAGCGGTTAAAAAAGATGAGTGTGCCACATTAAAAACCGCCTCATCAAAACTGAGTTTTTTTGGTAAAACTGCTCTGCTTTGCTCTGTTTTTATTATTTTATTTGGTATTACAAGCACTGCTTTTAGGTC
>CASFHJ010000082.1 GCA_949294425.1 uncultured Campylobacter sp. | reverse complement strand
TGGTATATCAAAGCTATATTTTTCTACCAAAGAGTCGGCTAATTTAGCCTTTAGTTCCTCGTTGATTAGCTTGTGAAGTTTTTCATTTTTAATTTGTTCTTTTAGCCTTTCATCTAAAAGCTTTTCGTTATGCTCTTTTTCATTAGGCAGGATTTTTTTAAGCAAGTCCTCATCTAGTTCTGGTAGTTTAAGCTCTAGTATTTCGTGTAGTTTCACCTTAAAGACAGCGTCTTTTCCGGCTAAATTAGCAGCAGCGTAATCATCAGGAAATTTCACCTTTACATCTCTTTCCTCGCCTTTTTTCATGCCAAGCATACCATCTTCAAAGCCCTGTATAAACTGCTTTGAACCTATCTCTAGTGTGTAATTTTCAGCCTTGCCTCCATCAAAGGGCTTTTCATCTACAAAGCCCTCAAAGTCAAATCTAGCAAGATCTTTTTCTTTTAATCCCCTATCCTCTTGTATAGCCTCTGTCTTTGCATAGGCTTTTAGTAAATTTTCTTTCTTTTCGTCTATTTCTTTTTTGTTAACCTTAGGGCTTTCATAGCTTGGTATAAGCTCTTCATAAGCGTCTAGTTTTAATTCAGGCTTAAAAGAAAGTATAAGATCTCCTTGCAAACCATCGTCTTTTCTTTCGATTTTTTCAAAATAAGGCTCTCCCACTAGATCTTTTGCTTCTTTTTTGCTATCTTTTAAAGCCTTGTCTATCCCCTCTTTTATCAGGGCTTGTTCTGCGTCTTGTTTTAGTTCTTTTTCATATCTTTTTATCACAGCACTAACAGGCACCTTGCCTACTCTAAACCCGTCCATTCTCATAGTCTTTGAAGCCTTTAAGGCTAGCTTTTCTATCTCTTTTTTTATGTCTAAAGAGCTTATATCAAAGCTTAATTGGGTATTTACAGAGTCTAATGCTTTCGCCTTTATATCCATATAATTTCCTTAAAAAAATAAAATGAAACATAAGTGTATCAAATTTTTACTAAATACTTGCATAAAAATTCAAGTTATTTATGTTAAAATCTACTTTTTTACACAAGGTTAGATAATGCAAGAAAAATTTCAAAAGCATATAAAAGAAATACTTTCACTCATAGGAGAAGATCCTAAAAGAGAGGGGCTTTTAAAGACTCCTACTCGTGTTTTTAAATCCTTTGAATTTTTAACAAGCGGCTATAAGCAAGATCCAAAAGAAATTTTAAATGATGCCTTATTTACAAGCTCAAATAATGAAATGGTCTTAGTAAGAGATATAGAATTTTACAGCCTTTGCGAGCATCATCTCTTGCCATTTTTTGGTAGAGCTCATATAGCCTATATACCTGATAAAAAAGTTCTTGGCTTAAGCAAAATGCCTCGCTTGGTAGATCTTTTTGCAAGGAGACTACAAATTCAAGAGCAGCTAACAGAGCAAATAGCTGATGCGATGATAGAATTCGTTGGTGCAAGAGGCGTTGGGGTAGTGCTTGAAGCAAGGCATATGTGTATGGAAATGCGTGGAGTGCAAAAGGCAAATGCCACTACTTCAACTTCTGCCTTAAGGGGTTGTTTTTTGAAAAATGAAAAAACTAGAAAGGAATTTTTTTCCCTCATAACTTCAAGCAAACAGGTTAGATTTTAATGAGTTTAGATAGTCTTAAAAAAAAGCTTGGCACACAGAATTTAAGCTCTTTATTTGGAGAAATCACAAAAATTTCTGCCACAAATATAGAAATTAAAGGCTTAAAAACAAGTGTGGGAGACATAGTAAGGCTTGTTTCAAACGATAATGAGAATTTGCAAACTCTAGCTATGGTTGTTGAGGTAAAAGAAAATTTGAGCTATCTAAGCCCCTTTTCTTTTATAGAGGGCTTTAAGATAAAGGACAAGGCTTTTTTAAGTGATGCTGGTATGCAAATAGGCGTAGCAGATGAGCTTTTAGGGCGAGTTGTAGATCCTTTTATGAGACCAAAGGACGGCAAGGCTCCCATAGAGCCTAGCAAATTTATGCCTATCATGCGAGCACCAATTGATGCGATGAAAAGAGGGCTTATAGAAGAAGTTTTTCCTGTGGGTGTGAAAACTATAGACGCACTTTTAACTTGTGGTGTAGGACAAAAGCTTGGAATTTTTGCAGGAAGTGGGGTCGGAAAATCAACCCTTATGGGTATGATAGTTAAAAACTCAAAAGCCCCTGTAAAAGTAGTCGCTTTAATAGGCGAAAGAGGCAGGGAAATCCCTGAATTTATACAAAAAAATTTAGGCGGAAAGCTAGATGATACTGTTATCATCGTGGCTACAAGTGATGATTCTGCCTTGATGAGAAAATACGGCGCCTTTTGTGCTATGAGTGTGGCGGAGTATTTTAAGGAGCAGGGAAAAGATGTGCTTTTTATAATG
>CASFHJ010000081.1 GCA_949294425.1 uncultured Campylobacter sp. | reverse complement strand
TTATATTGGCATTTATACAAGAATTTAAATCCACCATGGTATCTCCTACTAAATACGCATTTTCCTTGCCTTGCTTAAGTATATTTAAAACCTTATTTATGCCCTCTTTATCTGGCTTTGCCTTGCTTACATCGTCTTTTGTTACTATAGTATCAAAAAAGTCAAATATTTCTAAGTGCTTCAGCAAAGATTTTGTAAAAATTCCACCTTTATTTGTAAGCACAGCTGTTTTAGCAAAGCTTTTTGCCTCCTTTAAAGCCTCCTTTGTAGATTCTAAGACAAAGCTTTGTTCTAGATAAATTTCTTTATATCTTTTTTTGTATGAGTTTATGTATTTATCAATATCATCTACCATAAGTTCCTTAAAAATTTCATCTAGGCTTATTCCTATTAGGCTTTTAATCTTTTTTTCATCATAATTTTCATTTTTATTTTCTAAAAAGGCAAAACTAAAAGAATTTAGTATAGCTTGTGTAGAATCTATAAGTGTGCCATCAAGATCAAAAAGTATGCTTGTTTTCATTAAAATATCCTTATCAGCAAAAGAAAAAAAGAAACAATTTTTTCTAAGTTTCTTAGGAAAAAATGTAAATTTAGCATAAGTTTAGCTAAAAAGTATAAAATAAGGGCATAATTTTTTACAAAAAGGTATAATTTGTTTCGTATATTTTTTATTTTATCTTTATTTTTTTGCACTCTTTCTTTTTCAAAGCCTTTGGAAGAGGCTATTAAAGATATAGAAATAAGTGGCGAGATTAGATATAGATACGAATATAGTGATAATAAAAAACTAGCAGTACCAAGAAGCAAAGATACAGCTAGGACAAGAATGAATATCACTATACCACTAAATTAAGATAAATCACTTAAGGAGAATTTATGAAAAAAATATTCTTATCCACCCTTGCTGTAGCAAGTATTTTATGTGCTAAGGAAGTAAATTTAGGTGTTGTTTTACCTCTTACAGGTCCTATTGCTAATTACGGGCAAGATGTTTTAAGCGGTATTGAAATGGCAAATAAAATGTCTCCAAAGCTAGAAGATGGCACTGAGGTAAAACTTGTTGTTTTAGATAGTAAAGGAGATAAGGTAGAATCATCTACCGCAGCCTTAAGACTTGTATCGCAAGATAAGGCTATAGGGCTTATTGGCGAGGCTATAACCACAAATACCTTGCAAGTTATCCAAGTAGCCGAAGAAAAAAAGATACCTATGATAGCTCCTGTTGCTAGTGGAGATACCTTGCTTAACGGAAAGAAATACTCAAGCAGGGTTTGCTTTACAGATAGTTTTCAGGGCGGAAAGTTAGCTGATTATGCGATTGATAGCTTGAAATTTAAAAATGCTGCCATAGTGATAGACCAAAGCAATGTTTATTCTTTAGGACTTGCGAAGGTTTTTGAAGCCCAGCTTAAAAAAAGAGGTGGTAAGGTGCTTAAGAAATTTATGATAAGCTCAAATGACAAAGATTTTAAGGCTATAATATCCCAGCTTAAGCAGGTAAATCCTGATTTTGTATATCTACCTATATATCACCCAGAAGCAGCCTTGATAGTTAAACAAGCTAGGGCGGCTGGTTTTACAAAGCCTTTCACAGGAGCTGATGGACTTAACAATAAAACCTTTATAGAAATAGGTGCAGAAGGAGCTGAGGGAGTTATCTTTACAGATGCCTTTGATGCTTCTAATCCTAGCACAAAGATGGGCAAGGACTTTGTAAGTCTTTATAAAAAAGAAAAAGGCACTGATGTAGTACCAGCTTTTTCCGCAATGGGAGCTGATGCCTACATGGTATTTATAAATGCTATGAATAAGTGTAAAAATTCCTTAACTTCAGAATGCGTTAACAAAGAGATAAGAAGCACAAAGGATCTACAAACCGTTGGAGGCGTGGTGAGCATAGATAAAAATGGTAATGCCATGAGACCTGTTGTTATCAAACAGATACAAAATAAAGAACAAATTTACAAAGCAACTGTGAATCCTTAAGGCTTTTTGTGGATTTACAACAACTTATAAATGGACTTAGCCTAGGCTCTATGTATGCACTTATAGCCATAGGCTATACTATGGTTTATGGTGTTTTGAGGCTTATAAATTTCGCACACGGCGAGATTATGATGATAGGTGCTTATTGCTGTTTATTTTGCGTAAGTGCTATGAATGTCCCATTTTTAGGAGCCATATCCTTAGCTATGCTTTTTGCTGCTTGTGTTGGTATAGCTATGGATAAGATAGCTTACAAACCACTTAGAAAGGCTCCTAAAATTTCACTTTTAATAACAGCTATCGCCATTAGCTTTTTTATACAAAATTTATTTCATATAAGCTTTGGTTCTTCTCCTAGATTGTTTCCAGTGCCAACTTATTTGGAAAGTCTTATACAAATAGGTCCTATTAGCATATCTTTAGCAACTCTTTGTGTGCCTATACTTACTATACTTATATTATTTATCTTGCTTTTTGTGCTTTACAAAAGCAAGTATGGAGTAGCCATAAGAGCCTTGGCTTTTGATATACATGCTGTAAATTTAATGGGAATAGACGCAAATAAAATCATAGCCTTAGTTTTTGCTATAGGTTCTTCTTTAGCTGCTATTGGGGGTATATTTTGGTCTATAAATTATCCTTCCTTAGATCCAAATATGGGAGTTTTAATAGGTCTTAAAGCCTTTGCTGCAGCTGTTTTAGGTGGTATAGGCTCTGTTGTTGGAGCTGTTTTAGGAGGGCTTATTATAGGTTTTACCGAAGTTAGTGCTGTAGCCTTATTTCCTGAACTTTCAGGCTTTAAAGATGCCTTTGCCTTTATATTTTTAGTTTTCATACTTCTTTTTAAGCCTAGCGGCATTCTTGGTATAAATTATGAAAAAAGTAGGTTTTAATGTTTGTAAATAAAGCTTATCATTTGGCGTTTTTATTAATAGCTCTTGCCTTTGTTTTTATATCTCCTTATATATTTTCTGATTATGGCATGAGAATTTTAAATAATATTGCCATTTTTACTATACTAGCAGTATCTTATAATCTAATAAACGGGGTTACTGGACAATTTAGCTTAGAACCAAATGGCTTTGTAGCCATAGGAGCTTATGCCACAGCTATAATGCTTTTAAGCTCTGATGCGAAGTCTTCTCAGTTTTT
>CASFHJ010000080.1 GCA_949294425.1 uncultured Campylobacter sp. | reverse complement strand
TCCCCAAAAGAAGCCATTTTGCGATTAAAAACCAAAGATGAACATAATGCAGAAAAAATATGTGAGCTAACCTTGCAAAAAACACAAAAGGGCTTTAGAGTAGAAAATCCTTTGAATGCAATAGAATCTTGCAATACAAGTTTATCTATTTTTGAATCTTGTGGTGCGGGGACTAATCCAGATTGGACTATGGAGTTTATCAAGGAGTAATAATGAATATTATGGGTTCTAAAGGAGTCTTTATGCAAAAGGTTTTAGTAAGCTTGGGAGTTTTCTTAATATTAAGCATTAGTGCCAATGCAGAATCTAGTAATAAAGCAAAGCCTAGCTTTGATTGTGCTAAGGCTAGCACAAAGGTAGAAAAGCTGATATGTGAGGATTCTAGTGGGGAATTACAGAATCTAGATAGGCTGTATTCTAAACTCTATTTTTCGATACTAAAGAGTATTCCAAAGGATACAAAGGAAGGGCAGGAGGTAAGAAAGCAAATGCAAAAATTTGCTAAAAATTTTATAGATTATAGAGATAATATGCGTTGTTTTTTATTGGCAAAAAATGATGATGAAAGAGAAGTTGAGGAAATGTTTAGCACAGCACGAGAAAACGGAATAATGTATGAAAATCTTAATTCAGTTCATTTTGGACTTAAGCCACATCATTATAAGCCCTGTATAGCAAGGGTTTATAAAATGGGGATTTTATTGCTTAGCACCAATACTATCATAGATACAAGTTCTCTCATAGATAAAGATACTTTTTATACTTGTGAGGGCAATATGATACTTGATATTTTTTCGATTAAAGGTTTGGCTCATTTTAAATTGTATGGTCGGTTTTTT
Organism: uncultured Campylobacter sp.; assembly: GCA_949294425.1. Lineage (GTDB taxonomy): Bacteria > Campylobacterota > Campylobacteria > Campylobacterales > Campylobacteraceae > Campylobacter_D. The sequence continues at coordinate 1,627 of CASFHJ010000080.1, read as the reverse complement.
TCAAAAGAATATAAAGAAACCATTATAGAGGCTTCCAAAGCATTGCAGGAATTAAGCTCAAATAGTCGCTATACTCAAGTATGTGTTTTTGAAGATACGGGGTATATATGCACTAATGGAGGATGTGAGTTTGATTTAGATGAAATGCAAACTAGAGTTGTTCAGCCACTTGATAAATTTATTCACAACATAGATTTAAGGAAACTAAATGCCAATTAAAACCACAAATTTAAGTTATGAGGAATTTTACAATAAACTTTTTAGTCTATTAAGGTTGGTTGAAGGGATTAGAACAAAAATTTATGCTGATAGTGCAGATATTCCAAAAATTACCATTGGTATAGGATTTAATATTGAAGTGGATATATGGCGAAATGTAATTTTAATGTTCAAAGCAGGGATTTTGCAATATACAGACTTGGAAAATAATATTTATACTTTAGCTAATATACTAGGCAAACAATCACAATCTATACAAACTCTCATCAATACAACTTCTCAAGAAATACAAGATAAGATTGATGAATATAGAATAAACAATAAAATTCAAAAAAATACCTATCAAACAGGCAAAAGTCCAAATCAAAATATGATTGACCTACAAAAAGACCTTAATACCATTTTGCAAAATAACATAAAAATTTATAATCAAAATCCCGAAAACATTGACCAAAAACTTGACACAAAAATGGTTTTTGAACTTACAGATGAGGAAGCAATAGAAGTTAAAAATATCATTAGTTTTAGTGAAATTAAGGCACTAAGAAACAAATTAAACAAATGGAATGCAAATTATCTCACTTCTTTTAGCAAAACAGAATCTATCAATCCACAAGAGTTTATTCCTTTGCTATCTATTTATTATCAGCGTCCAGCAAGATTTAATCCAGAGAGTGGACTTATTTTACTTCAAAAAGCCCTAAAAGATAAGAATAGATTTTTGGCGTGGTTTGGTGTGCGTTATTATGCTGATATGCGACAATTCAAAAACCCTTATTACTCTCGCAGAATCCAAGAAGCTGCAATGTTTGGACTAAACAATAAAGATTCTAGCAATAATATAGAATATTTCTCAACAAGTCTTGATATATTCTCTTATCTCAATTTTAATTTCAAAGAAGCAAACGCTAAACAAGGGTTAGGTCTTCCAGATACTTACACTTATCTTTCTTTTATGCAAACTTATGGGGAATGCAAAACAATCGATGAAACGGCAAAGAATCGCTTAAAAGAATACAATATATACCACACAAAAGACAAGCACTATTATGCTTATGTCGGCAAAGATGAATTTCAAGATATAACCGATATCCTCTCCCCCCATCTCTCCTACCTAAACACCCTCACACAAAAAACTTTTAGCCTAGAGAATATCTATTGTATCCAAAGCTTTTATGGAAATTTAGGTGCTAAAAAGCTTACTAATGTCGCAAGTATCAATAAAATCCTAAGCCAAAGATTCTCTAATAACTCTAAGCAGCCACAGCCCACACAAGATTTGCATACTAATCCACAAACTAACAATGCTCAAATAAATCCTAATGAGAGAATCCTAGCTACCACACAAGATTCTACCACTCAAGCAAATCTAGCCCAAACTACACCATTGCAAGACAACACACAATCT
>CASFHJ010000079.1 GCA_949294425.1 uncultured Campylobacter sp. | reverse complement strand
ATATCTGAAAGGATAAAGAATGCAAGAGGCTACTTCACAGCACAAAAAAAGCGATGGAAATAGACAAGCAGTTTATGAATTTAGCTTAGGTCTTAGGATAGCACACTGGATAAGGGCTATAAGCATAGCGGTTTTGGTGTTAACTGGCTTTTACATATCCTATGTATATCAATACCCAAGCGATGATGTTTTAGTGCAAAGCCTATATCGCTTCGCACATGAGATCTTTGGCTTCGCCTTTATAGCTTGTATTATCTTTAAGATATATTTATTTTTTGCTGATAACACAAGTAGAATAGAAAGAGTCAGTATTAAAGATATTGTCGATAAGCAAGTATGGATAGATCAACTTAAATTTTATCTTTGCATAGGAAAACACCCGAAACTAAGAGGTGCTTACAATCCTATACAATTTATAACATACTTCATACTTTATGTTGTCTTTGTAGGGCTTGTCTTAACAGGGCTTATCCTATATATGCACAATTACCACAATGGTCTTGGTGGCTTTGTTTATGGTTTTTTAAGACCTATTGAGTCGATGTTTGGAGGGCTTTCTGAGGTAAGGACATATCATAGGCTCTTTATGTGGTTTGTGATAATCTTTGTTCCTATACATGTGTATATAGTTGTTTTAAATTCTATCAAAAATAAAGACGGCTCAACAGATGCCATAGTAAGTGGCTATAAATACGAAGAAGAACATTGAAATTCTTGGTCTTAGGGATAGGAAATGTAGTGTTTGCAGATGAAGGCTTAGGCGTTCATCTTTGCAAACAGATAGAAAAAAACTATGAATTTAAAAGCGAAAAACATAGCATAGACTTCATAGATGGAGGGACCTTAGCTATGCAACTTAGCTACATAATAGCAGCTTATGATAAGATGATACTTATAGACTGCATAGATGCTGATGAAGCTAAGGCTGGTGATGTTTTTTTCTTTCCGTATGAGGCAATGCCAAGTAAAATTTCTTGGAGCGGTAGTGCGCACGAGGTGGAAATGCTTCAAACTCTGCAATACATAGAGCTACTAGGAGACCTACCACAAACTCACATACTAGGCTGTGTACCAAAAAGGATAGAGCAAATGAGTTTAGAGCTTTCAAAGGAGCTTATAAATGCTGCTAAAATAATGGAAGACACCCTAATAAAACATCTGCAAAAAGAAGGTTTTTCTTGTAAGAAAGTAGCTAACCATTGCTTACAAGACCTAGCAAGATCATTTTATAAGAATTAAAAAATTTCTTTTTTATTTTGTTTACTTGCTATGATTTACTTAAAATTTAAAAGGGGTAAGCCCCCTTTTCTTTTAAAATTTATTAAACAAAGAAAACCTGCCAGGTCCTAAAAAGATAAGAGCCAAGCAAGAAAATGCGTAAAGGGCTTGAAGCTCGACTATCCAGCCTCCGTATTCATTCAAGGATAAATATCCTTCAAAATTTCCGCCTAAAACAACAAAGGAAGCAAAAAACATAGTAAAAATTAAAGCCAAAGAAGCAAGTCTAGTAAAGACTCCAAGTATAATCAAAATAGGCGCCAAAAATTCCCCAAGATAAACCCCATAAGCCATAAGTTCAGGCAAAGAAAAAGCCACAACACTATCTTTTATACGATCTATACCATTGTATATCTTTTCTAGACCATGAAGTAGCATTAAGATCCCTACGTTTAGGCGTAAAATTAAAATTCCAAAGTCTTGCATGTGTATCCTTTCTAAAAAATTTGTTTGGCTCTTATAAAATGGTGCTTTATGCTTCCTTTTAAATCATCATTTGCATAAAGTGAATTTTTAGGCACTTTTACTTTTTCATTTTCATCTACAAGTATAAATGATGCTTCCTTTCCTATGGCTATCTCTCCGCAGTTTAATCCAAGCAAATTTGCAGGGTTTAAGCTAGTGTAGATACAAAGCTGTCGCCAAGAAAGTAGGGACTTTTTGATAAAAAAACTATTGCAAAGGCTAAAATACTCGCTTATACTATGCACTCCAAAGGCAGCCTCATCAAAGGCTAAATCCTTTAAATGTAGTGATTTTGGGCTGTGAAAAGAGCTTAAAAAATTTATTCTACCTTCCTTTAAAGCTTGTCTTAAGGCTAAAACATCACTTTTTTTTCGAAGTGTGGGTAAAAGCTTCGCATAGGTGTTGAAATTTTCACAGGAATTCTCATCTTTTATGAGATTGTGTATGCTTAAAATTTTTAAATCCTCTTTTTCTAAGAGGTCTAAAGATGTAGCTAGACTTAGGTTTTCAAAAATAGCTTTAGGTTTATAAAATTTTACTATTTCTTTTATCTTTGCTATCTCACTTAACTCAGAAAGCTCACTTATACCACAAAGACCCATAGAAAAACTAAGCTCTCCATCATTCATGACTCCACCATCATCAAAGTCATCATCATAGCAAAAAATAAATACAGGTATATTTTTCATTTTAGCATACAAGATAGCTTGTTTTATATGACTAGCCCTAAAAGAGCTTTTAAGCTCTAAGACCTTAGCCCCTTTATCAACTAAACTTGAAATATTTTTTACCTTTTTATCCTCATCTAACAAAGATACCGAGGCAAAAAAATCAAGCCTAAGACTTTTAAGCTTGTCTACAAAAAGCTCGAAGCTATGTTCATCATAATTCATCTTATCACGCAATAAAACGGCACAAAATCCACCTCTTAAGCACTCTTCTTCTAAAAGATTTAAATTTTCTACACTAAAAATATCATTTTTAAAATTTACATTTAAATCCACAAAAGAAGGAAGCAGGGTAAGTCCTCTAGCATCAAAGAAATCGCTATCTTGCAAGTTATTTGAAAGTTCTACTATAAGCCCGTCTTTTATCCTTAAATCTTTTAAGTCCTCGCCATAAATTCTAGCATTTTTAATCAACATCTATTTTGCCTTAACAAGTCTTTTAAAGAAAGCTCTATGTCTTTTCCGCGAAGTATCAAAGCTAGTTCCTTTGCTATAGGTGTATAAATTTCTTTTTCAGCGGCTATCTTTTCTATGGCAAAGCATGTTTTTACGCCCTCTGCCACCTCCCTTAAATCAAGCAAAATTTCATCTAAATTCTTACCTTGAGATAACATAAAGCCGACTCTATAATTTCTAGAAAGAGCTGAAGAAGCACTTAAAAAAAGGTCTCCAGCGCCACTTAAGCCCAAAAAGGTTTCATCACTAGCGCCAAAAGCCTTACCAAAGCGGTGCATTTCAACAAGACCTCTTGCCATAAGAGAGGCCCTTGCATTATTGCCAAGCTTTAAACCATCGCTTATGCCACTTGCTATGGCTAAAACATTTTTATAAGCGCCACAAATTTCAGCACCTCTTACATCAGAGCTTATGTAAACTTTTATATGTTTTGGAAAAAAAGAGGCAAATTTTTTAGAAAGGCTTTCCTCAAAGGCGCTTAAAACAAGGGCGCAAGGTAAATCTTGCATAACCTCAGCGGCAAAAGAAGGTCCACTTAGCACACAAAGCTGCTCTTTTGATATAAAATTTAAAAAAATCTCATCTAAAAATTTGAGATTTGCATAATCAACGCCCTTTGAGGCAAGTAAAATTTTTTGTCCCTTATTTTTAAAATTTGCCTTAAGCCAGTCAAAAAGACCTTGCGTGCTTAAAGCAAATACTAAAAATTCACTATCTAAAGCCTCATCTATACTTATAAAATTTTTTATATCACGCTTTCTAGGAGAGCTTATATAACACTCGTTATTTTTGGAAAAAGAATGGTAAAGTGCAGTACCCCACTTTCCAGCTCCAATTACAGCTATGCTCATTAACTAAGCTTTGCTTTTAAGATCTCATTTACCTTAGCGGGATTAAAAGCACCCTTACCTTCTTTCATGGTCTGTCCTACAAAAAAGCCAAAAAGCTTATCCTTGCCAGCCTTATATTCAGCTACCTTATCAGCATTCTTAGCTAAAAGTTCATCAATTATCTTTTCTATAGAGGCATCATCGCTAACCTGTTTTAAACCTAGCTTATCTATAGCCTCATCAACCTCTATGCTTGTATTTTCAAATATGTAAGCTAATATATCCTTAGCAGCCTTTGCACTTATGGTATTATCTTGTATCCTAAGCAATAAAGAAGCTAGTTTCTCAGCAGATACCGGAGAATTTTCTATACTATAATCAGCTTTTAAAAGCCCCATGAGTTCTGTGTTTAACCATGTTACACAAAGCTTTGGGTTTAAGTTTTTAGAAATCAAAAAATCAAAAAATTTAGAAAGCTCCAAAGAAGAGGTTAAGATAATAGCATCTGCTTCCTTTATACCAAGATCTTTTACATATCTTTGTCTTTTATCGTCCGGTAGTTCAGGTAATTTTACCTCTAACATTTCTTTTTCTAAAAGCACAGGCAATAAATCTGGGTCTGGAAAATACCTATATTCAGCACTATCTTCTTTATTTCTCATGCTTTTTGTTACAAGTTTTGTAGTATCAAAAAGCCTAGTTTCTTGCACGACCTCTTTTTCGTAAACCCCGTCTTGCCAAGCCTCACTTTGCCTTTGCACCTCGTAATCAATAGCCTTTTGTATAAAACGAAAAGAATTTAAATTTTTAATTTCCACCCTAGTATAAAATTTATCCTCATTTTTAGGACGAATGCTTACATTTACATCGCAGCGAAAAGAACCTTCTTGCATATTTGCATCTGAAATATCTAAAAATCTTATTATAGAATGTAGTTTTTTAAGATAAGCCACAGCCTCATCACTACTTCTTAAATCAGGCTCACTTACTATCTCAAGCAAAGGCGTTCCCGCACGATTTAAGTCAACCTTTGAAAAAGAATTCTCATGTATATTTTTACCAGCATCTTCTTCTAAATGAGCCCTTGTTATACCTATGCGTTTTTCTCTTCCATCAACAAAGATAAAAAGCTCTCCATTTTCAACTATAGGCACATCAAACTGAGAGATTTGATAAGCCTTTGGTAAGTCTGGATAAAAATAATTTTTTCTATTAAAGATACTCTTTTCATTTATCTTTGCATTTATAGCCTTGCCAAAGGACACTGCCTTGCTGACAGCTTCTTTGTTTAGAACCGGTAAAGCACCGGGCAAGGCTAGACAGGTAGGGCATACATTTGTATTTGCTTCCTCTCCAAAAGAGGTTTTGCAAGAACAAAAAATCTTACTTTTGGTATTAAGTTGAGTATGAACTTCAAGTCCTATTACTACTTCAAACATTATTTTTCCTTAAGTTTTAAGCTTTCTTTTAGCTCATAATTTTCAAGCAATAAAAAAGAAATCATAAGCATAAAAAATCCCGGTATAGCACCTAGACAAAGATGGAAAATAGAATTTCCATATATGCTAAAATAATAGAATGCTCCAAAGAGCATAAAAGCCCAAGAAGCACCCTTAAGAAATTCTAAAAAATAAATCAATGAGCT
>CASFHJ010000078.1 GCA_949294425.1 uncultured Campylobacter sp. | reverse complement strand
GATATTTACCACAGCTGCTATACCACAGGAATCATGCTCGAATTTGCTATCATAAAGTCCGAAATTATAAGCCTGGAAATTTTGCATCTTAGATCCTTAGCAAAGAAATTTTTTATGTAAAAATTTAAAGAAAAGCTCTTTCTTTTTGCCATAAAAACAAAGAAAATAAGGCGATTATAACATTTTTTTAGCAAATTTGTATTTTTATTAAAAAAAATCTTTGTAAAGCCCTTTCTTTACTTAGATAAGTTGATTTTTTAAAAACTTTTATGATCTTTTAGTTCTTAAATTTTGTTAAAATTATACTTCATAAAACTTTAGAAAAAAGCAAAAATGCCGATTTAAAAAAGGCTTGTTAAAGCTTGATATAAAAGGATTTGACCATGCTAAGACCCGCTTTGTTTTTATTTTTAAGTGCTTTAAGTGTTTTTGCCTTAGAATTTGAAGAGGTGGGGCATAGATCCTCTACCATGGGTGGAGTGGGAGTGGCTCTTAAAAACAATCCTTATGCTATCTTTTTTAATCCAGCTTTAGCAAGTGCAAATGATAATGCTAGAATGGGCTATGCCTTTTCTGCTGCTTTTGGAGAAAAAAATCTTTTAGATGTTTTAAATTTTGACTTAAATAATATACAAGATGTAAGTCAGATTAATGCCTTATTGAAGGATAATTTACTTAGAGCAAAGGCACAAGGTGCATGGGCTTTAAAAGCACCTAGTAACTTAATTTTTGGGGATTTATCTATAGGTTTTATGGTAAATGTTTATATGGCTTCCACCTTTACAGGTCAGCTTCCAAGCACTCTTACAAGTATAGATGATAATGTAGATTTTAACATAAGAAGGCTTGATACAGCGGAATTACCAGTGGCTTATTCCTTTGCACTAGATACCGCCATAGGACAATTATCTTGGGGTGCTGCCTTAAAATTTATGAGTTTTTCAAACATTCAAATAAGTAGAAAACTAAGAGCTGATGATTCTAAAAGTAGTATAAGTAAGGATCTAAGATCTGTGCTTAATGGTTCAAACTCAAGATCTGCTTATAATTACGGCATAGATCTTGGTTTTGCCTATAGTCCAGCTATACTACCAGAATTTACCTTTGCTTTGAGTGGAAAAAATTTAAATAGCCCTAAATTTAATTTTAAAGAACAAGGAAAGATAAGAGCCTTTCCTCAGGCTAGATTGGGTTTGGCTTACGAGCTTGGAGAGGGTTTGCTTCTTGGAGCTGATGCTGACTTAAGTAAGAATCCTATCTTAACTCCTAGCGGTTCACCTAAGCAATACTCACAAAAAATAGGCATAGGCATTGACGCACATACAGCTTTTTTTTCTGCTAGAGCTGGTTTAGCAAGTGATATAGCACAAAAAAATGGACTTATAATGTCTTTTGGTCTAGGTTTTGGTCTCTTTGATCTTGGCTTATCTGCTTCAATTAAGAGAGGAAAGATTGACAATACATCTTATCCTAGACATTTTTCACTTCATCTTGGCGGAAGTTATGAATTTTAAAAGCTAAATTAGCTTTTATTTATTTTTTTCGTCCTTTAAGACCTTTATGATGCCTATGACAGATACTAAAACCACGGCAAATATAAAGGCTATTTGCACCATTTCTAAAATACTCATCTTTTACCCTTTTTACTAAGTTGCCCGCAAGCCGCTGATATGTCAAGCCCCTTGCTTTCTCTTATTGTGCATGTTATCTTTTTAGAGCTTAGATAGTCTTGAAAGGCTATGGCATCTTGCATACTTGGTCTTTGATAAGTCGTTCCAAAATGGGGATTAAAAAGTATCAAATTTACCTTAGCTTTGATACCAGCTAAGAGCTTGACTAATTTTTTGGCATGTTCTATCTTGTCATTTATCCCAGCTATTAGTAGGTATTCAAACATTAGCTTTTTTCTTTGATTAATAGGAAATTCTTTTAGTGCTTCTATGATTTGTGCTATGTTGTAGGCTTTGTTTATAGGCATTAGCTCAGTTCTTAGCTTATCATCAACAGCATGTAAAGATATGGCTAAAAGCACACCAAGATTCATTTGCCCAAGCTCTTTTATCTGTTTTGCTAGACCACTTGTGCTTATAGTTTGTCTTTTGGGGGCTATGGCTAAGGTATCATTTTCACTTATTATGCGTATAGCCTTTGCTAGATTTTTAAGATTATCTAGAGGTTCGCCCATACCCATATATACTATATTAACCCTTTTTTCATATGCTATCTTTCTTTCCTTTTTTATGTATAAAATCTGCGCTACTATTTCAGCTGGGCTTAAATTTCTTTTAAAGCCGTCCTTTGCAGTTAGACAAAAGGAACAACCACTCTTACAGCCCACTTGAGAGGATACGCAAATGCTATATTTTGCTTCACGTAAAATCCTACCATCTTCGCTTTTTAGCTCTTTTTTCATGGGCAAAAAAACGCTTTCTATAAGCTCTTTATCATTTAGCTCGAAAAGGTATTTTATGCTTCCATCTTTGCTTTCTTCTTTTCTTACGCATTCTAGGCTTTTAAAATGATAATTTTTACTTAATTCCTCTCTAAGCTCCTTAGGCAAAGAACTCATCTGCGAAAAATCGTCCGCGTATTTTTGATATATCCATTGAAAAATCTGTTTTACTCTAAATTTTGGTTTTATTTCTACAGCTAGTTCCTCGCTTGTATAATCCAATAAATTTTTCATTTTTACTTAAAAGCCTTTCATTTTATATTATATTTTTTTCTTCTAAGAATTCCTCTATCTTTTTTTTGGCAAGTTTTTGATTTTTCAAAAAAAATTCATGAGCTCTTTCATCGCAAAAATTTGTGGCACATAAAATACCTCTTGCCTTTATACCAAAATGTTTAGCCACACAAAGCACTGAAAAAAGCTCCATATTTTCAAGCTCTAGCCCAAGTTTTGCAAATTCTTTGGCAGCCTCTTTGTTTTGACATATATAGTTTGATGAATTTGTTTTATAAGATGTTTCATATGAAACATTTAAATTGATTTCATTTTTTATTGGGCTGTAAAAAGAGTGCTTTAGAAAGGAGTATTCTATATTAAAGGCTTCTTTGCTTTGATAAATAGATAAAAGTTCTCCCTTCTCATAAAGTCCACAAGTGCCTATAAAGATAAGCTCTTTTGGTTTTTCTTTTATGCAAAGCTCACTTGTTTTTATGCTTGCTTGTATCATTCCTATGCCTATACTTTTTGCAAAGCTAAAATTTTCATTTCCTCCAGCACATAGTATCAAACTTGACATAAGCTTCCTTCTTTTATTTAAAAGAGAGATTTTAGCCTTTTTTTTTAAATTCTTGCAAAATATTAATTAAAATTTTGTTACAATTAAAAATGATTAAGGCAAAAAAACACTTCGGTCAAAATTTTTTAAAAGATAACTTTGTCTTAGATAAAATCACCCAAGCCATACCCAAGTATGCAAGACATATAGTAGAGATTGGGCCTGGCTTAGGTGATTTAACACAGGAGCTTTTGAAAGCCTATGAGGTAGAGGCTTACGAGATAGATTTTGAGCTTGTTTCTTTTTTAAGGCAGAAATTTCAAAAGCAAATTCTGGATGGAAAATTTAAGCTAAAGCACTTAGACGCCGCTGAGTTTTTTTCTAAAGCCATGGCATCTAAAGAGTATTTTTTAGTAGCAAATTTACCTTACTACATGGCTTCTTCTTTAGTTTTACAAGCCTTGGAGGATAGCAAGTGTTTAGGTCTTTTGGTAATGCTACAAAAAGAAGTAGTGCAGAAATTTTGTGCTAGGGCTGGTGAAAAGGATTATTGTGCCTTATCTATTTTATCTGCCTTAGCCTTTGAAAGAACTAGTCTTTTTGATGTAGACAAAGAAAGCTTTTACCCTCAACCAAAGGTAAAATCAGCTGTTATGCTTTTAGAAAAAAAACCATGTATCGAGCCAGTAGCAGATTTAGAGCTTTTTAAAATCTTTCTTAAAGATAGTTTTAAAACACCTAGAAAGCAGCTTTTAAGCTCTTTTCATGGGGAAAAAAGATTAGTCTTAGCCCAAAATTTAGAGCTTTTAGGTATAGAAAAAAATATCCGTCCACACCAACTTGATGTTAAATTTTATCTTAAACTTTTTACGCAGATAAAGGATATTTATGAACGAGGAAATCAAGACAAATAAAGAGGAAAATTTAAAAGAGGAAAATACTAAGCAAAATTCTAAAAAATTTAGATTTAGAAGAAAGAAAAAGTCTCTAGAATCTTCCATAAAATCAGATACCCAAGCTGAGGCTACTAAGGAGATACAAAAAGAACTTCCTCCAAGAAAAAAGAAAAATAAAAATTTACCTACTAATCTAACTGGAAATGAGCCTTGGCAGTTACAAATGGCAAAATGTATAGAGCAAAACAAAATCATACACGAGCAAAGACTTTATCCCTTAAAATTTACAAATAATACCGAGCATAAATTTAAGATAACTCCTATTGGCGGTCTTGGAGAAGTTGGCGGTAATATGACTGTGATAGAAACAAATAAAGATGCCATTATCGTAGATATTGGTTTAAGCTTTCCAGATGAGAGTATGCACGGAGTTGATATAGTTATACCTGATTTTGATTATATAAGAAAGATAAAGGATAAGATTAGAGCTGTTTTGATAACCCATGCACACGAGGATCACATAGGTGCTGTGCCGTATTTTTATAAGGAGTTTTCTTTTCCTTTGTATGCCTCTCCTATGGCACTTGGTATGATCTCAAATAAATTTGAAGAACACGGCTTAAAGGCAGAGAGAAAAAATTTCAAACCCATAGAAAAGAGAAAGCTTTACAATATAGGAGAATTTGAGGTAGAATGGATACATATAACCCACTCCGTAATAGATGCTTCTGCCCTTGCTATAACTTCAAAGGCTGGGACTATACTTCATAGCGGGGATTTTAAGATAGATCACACTCCTATAGATAATTACCCGAGCGATTTAAATAGGATAGCTTACTACGGAGACAGAGGAATTTTATGTCTTTTAAGCGATAGCACAAATTCTTATAAAGAAGGCTATACAAAGAGCGAAAGCTCAGTTGGAGACACCTTTGATAATATCTTTTTAAGGGCTAAAGGAAGAGTTATAATGAGCACTTTTAGCTCCAACATACACCGCGTTTATCAGGCTATAACTTATGGCTTGAAGTATGGTAGAAAGGTTTGCGTTATAGGTCGTTCTATGGAGAGGAATTTATATACTACAATGGAACTTGGTTATATAAATTTAGATAGAAAGATTTTTATAGATGCAGATGAGGTTAACAAACATAAAGACAATGAGGTTTTGATAATCACCACAGGATCGCAAGGCGAGACCATGAGCGCGCTTTATAGAATGGCAACAGATGAGCATAAATTCATAAAGATAAAACCAAGCGATCAAATAATCATATCAGCCAAGGCTATACCGGGAAATGAAAAAAACATAAGTGCTGTGCTTGACTATCTTTTAAAGGCTGGAGCTAAGGTAGCGTATCAAGAATTTAGTGAAATTCATGTAAGCGGACATGCAAATGTAGAGGAGCAAAAATTAATGCTTTGTCTTGCCAAGCCTAAATTCTTTTTACCCGTGCATGGAGAGTATAATCACATAACAAGACACAAGCAAACAGCCATAAAATGTGGAGTAAATGAGAAAAATATCTATCTTATGAATAATGGAGATCAAATAGAGCTTTGTCAAAAATATATGAAAAGGATAGGCACGGTAAAAACTGGCAAGGTTTTTGTGGATAATCAAATAAATAAGCAAATAGCAGATGATGTGGTTATAGATAGGCAAAAATTAGCTGATAATGGTGTGGTAGTTATAATAGCCCAGCTTGATAAGTCCAGTAAAAAACTGATACAAAAGCCTAGAGTTTTAAGCTACGGACTCGTGGCTGATAAGCAGGACTATGAATTTTCTAAGGAATTAAGCGAGGTCTTATCCCTTTTCTTTGAAAATATTAAAGATGAAATTTTAAATAATACAAAAATTTTAGAAGCACAGATAAGACAGGTTTTAAGAAAGCATATCTTTAGAAAGATTAAAAAATACCCAACCATAGTGCCAAGTATTTTTGTGATGTAAGATGCGTATAAATAAATATATATCGCATAATAGCAAGTATTCTCGCCGAGAGGCTGACGAGCTGATAAGATCTGGCTTTGTTAAGATAAATAAAAACATAGCCTCCTTAAGCGACGAGGTTAAAAAAAATGACAAGGTAAGGATAAAGGGTAGACTTATAAGTGAGAAAAAATCCTTCACCGTCATAGTGTATAACAAGCCAAAAGCAGAGCTTGTAAGCAAGAAAGATGATAGAGGCAGACGCACCATATATCAGTCCTTGCCACATAGTTTTTCTCACTTTTTGCCTGTTGGTAGGCTTGACTTTGCTAGTGAGGGCTTGTTGCTTTTAAGCGATAGTGTGGAAGTGGTTAGTGCCTTAATGAGTAGTGATTTGGAAAGAAAATACTACCTAAAAATAAGAGGTAAGATAGATGAAAGAGTGCTTGAGGCTATGAAAAATGGGCTTGAAATCGTAAATTCTAAAAAAGGAGCACATGCAAAAACAAAGATAAGCTCCATGAAGATAGCAGCCTTTTTGGACTTTGAAATTTTAGGCTCTAGCGGCGGCTATACCAAGCTTAAGGTTTTAATTAATGAGGGAAAAAATAGAGAGCTTAGACGCTTTTTTGCCTTTTTTGATCTTGAGGTTGTTGATTTAAAAAGAGTTTCCTTTGGCATAGTGGATCTTGGCTTTTTACCTAGTGCTAAATACCGCTTTTTAAGCAAGGGCGAGTATGCAAAGCTAAGGGATTTTT
>CASFHJ010000077.1 GCA_949294425.1 uncultured Campylobacter sp. | reverse complement strand
ACAAATAAAGGTTTTAAAACCCCTATGTCCTTTTGAAATTTTATTTTCATATCTAGCTAAGGAAAGGTCAAAATTCTTATACTTATACACAAAAAAGCTTTTTCCAAACCCCTTTGCCCCAAGATCTTGCATTATTTTATCAAAAAGCTCTAAACTTAGGTCGTATAATTCTATATCAAAGTCATTTAGTTCTTTTCCTAGCAAAAGATCTCTTAAAGAGCCACCAACTAGATAAACTCTCCTTGTATAAGGCGCTAAAAGCTCTCTTAAAAAATTAAATTCTTTTTTATTTTTTAAGCTTATCTTCGATATTTGCAAGTAAAAACTCTAAGAAACTTATGCTAAGATCAAGTCTTTTTTCTAAATCCTCTTTTTTAGTAGCATTTAAGCCCTCAAAAAGAACTAAAATTCTCTCTCTTACATTTTTTAAAAAAAGCTCATCTTTAAAGCTACTCAGATCCTCTTCATTTAAGCTAGGATTTGCTGTTTCATTAAGCTTAAGCTCTTCTTCATAGGGATTAAAAGAAAGCTCTTGTGCCTCATCTTCATAGCCTATATCTTCTAAACCCTGCTCTAAAAATTCCTCTTTTAACTCATCTTCTTGAGCTTCATTTTGCTTTTTTAACTCATCTTTTTTTTCATCTATTTGGGTGCTAAGCTCATCTATGGTTTTTTTAGCTAAATCCTCTAAATTCATATCTTTATCAACCACCTTTTAAATTCATTTATTTCATCATCACTTTTCATATTTATAAAAAAATCAAGCATTTGCGAATTTAAATCAGGGTGCTTTGAGCGAAGACCACTAAGTCTTCTTATAGCATCTATTGCATTTTGGTTATTTGGATCTTGTCTTAGTATGTTTTTATAGATCTCTAAGGCTTCACTTTTTAAGCCCTGTGCCTCATAAATAGAAGCTTCTGTGATAGTATTTACCATGCTAACTCTTTTTTATAAAATTTATTTTAATGATATTTAAGTTTTTATTAAATAATACTTTTATAAAGTTAAAATATAGCATTTTTTAAAGGAAAAAAATGAAAGAAATATTAGAAAATTTTAAAGAACTTAGCAAAATTCCACATTGTAGCTTTGATACTAAAGAGCTTTGTGATTTTTTATCTAACTTTGCGAAAAAATACTCTTGTAAGGTGAAAATAGACAAGGCTTTTAACATACATTGTATAAAGGGAAAACCTAAGATATGTCTGCAAAGTCATTATGATATGGTATGTATGGGGGAGGCTCCAAATATAAGGCTTAAGGAGGATAAATCCTTTTTAAAGGCTATAAATTCATCTTTAGGAGCTGATAATGGTATGGGAGTTTCCATGATGATGCAAGCTATTAAAGAATTTGATAATATAGAATGCCTTTTTACAAATGATGAAGAGGTTGGTTTGCTAGGTGCAAATAAATTAGAACACAAACTTGTATCTAAATTTTTATTAAATTTAGACCATGAACTTGAAAATGAAGTTATAATAGGCTGTGCTGGAGGCGTTGATATAAGGGCTTGTTTAAGGCTTAGTAAGAAAGAAAATGAAGGAGAGCTTTACGAACTAGAAGCTGTAAATTTCAAGGGAGGGCATTCTGGCATAGACATAATCAATAATGAAAAAACTTCCATAAAAGAAATGGCTACTTTTATACTTAAAAATAAGGGACAAATTTCAAGTTTTGATGGTGGAGAGAGGATAAATTCCATAGCAAAACATGCAAAAGCAAAGGTTTTTTTCAAAAAGAAACCAAAAGAAAATGAGTATATAAATGTAAAATCTCTAGGCTTTAAAAAAGATCTTGTAATAAAGCAAAATTTAAAGCTACTAAGAAGTATAAATGCCTTTGCTCAAGGCATTAGAAGTTACAATAAAGAGTTAAATATAGTAAATTCTAGTATAAATTTATCCTTAGTAAAAATGAAAGATGATTTGCTGCAAATAGAGCTTTTTGCCAGGGCAAATGTCTTGGAAGATTTGTTAAGCCTTAAAGAAGAGACAAAGATATTTTTTCAAAGTTTTGGCTTTAAACTTGAATTTTATAATTTTTACGCACCTTGGCAGGCAAAGGAAAGTAAGTTTAGCAAAGATATTTTACAAATCCTAAAGAAAAGAATTAAAAATGCTAAGATACTAGCAGTTCATGCGGGGCTTGAGTGCGGTATCATAGAAAAAAAGCAAAAGCTAGAATGCGCTTCCATAGGACCAAATATATATAATCCTCACTCAGTAGATGAAAGATGTGATTTAAATTCTGTAGCTAGAATTTATGAGGTTTTAAAAGAGATCATCAAAAAATATACTTAATTGTGGCGAAAAGACGCCACAAAATTTTCAAAACTTTCCACCTTCTATAACTATATCTTCAGCTAAGACATCATCAGTGAAAGCATCTTTTAAGGTAGCCTCATAGGCTCTTGTAAAGAATTTTTCAGACTCTAAGCTAGTTATAAGCTCGTCCACAAAGTCTTTAAGCTCTGTGTTTCCTTTCTTTACCGCACCAGCTATTACATCGTTATTGCCAAGCTCTTTTATAACAACCTTAAATCCCGGCTTGTCTTTAACCCAAGCAAAAAGCAAGGTATTATCATGTGCAAAAGCCCCTCCCTTGCCACTAGCAAAAGCCTCATAAGCCTCTGTATTTTGATCGAATTTTAGGCTTTTTATATCAGGGTGATTTAAGGTAAAATAAGCATCAGCTGTGGTGCCCTTATTTAGTATAAGAGTTAGATCCTTTAAATCATCAACAGAGCTTACATTTGAATCAGCTGGCACAGCAACACCCAAAGAAACCTTCATATAAGGCAAGGTAAAATCAACTTGCTCGGCTCTTTCTGGGGTTTGAGTAAAATTTGCTAAGATCAAATCAACCTTGTCAGATTTTAAAAATTCCACTCTATTAGCAGCCTCTACAGCTACAAATTGAACCTTATTTTCATCGCCTAAAAGCTCTTTTGCCACACGTTTTGCAAAGTATATATCATAACCCTGATTAACACCTTGCTCATCTATGAAACCAAAAGGAGGCTTATCAGCAAAAACACCTATCCTAATAACGCCATTACTTTTAATCTTATCCAAAGAAGAAAGAGTATTTGAACTAGCGTTACTTTCGCTTGTGCTTGTGTTATTTTCACTCTTGCTGGAGCTATCTCCACATGCAACTATCAAAAATGCCGTAAAAATGGCAAAAAGACCTAAGCTAATCTTTCTCATGGCTTTTCCTTAAAGATTTATTAAATTGCATAAAATACAATTTGATTATTTTATAAAAAGTATGCTAATAATAAAATAAAAAACTAAGTTTTCTTGATTTTTTCTAATCTAGATAAGGTTTTAAGCCAAAGTCTGTGAGCCTTTGCTATCATAAAATTTGAAGTCTAAAATAAGTAACAAAAGAATTTCTATAAGGCTTTAAGTTTTTAAACAGAGCCTCATCTATGAAATAAAATTTAAATTTACAAGGATAAAATAAGGATAATTTTTTTCTAAGATCTTAAAATTTTCTTTGCACTTAGTGCTAAGTTTGCTATGAAAGATATGAAAAATATAGGGCTCATCAATACCCCCCCCCTCGTTTAGTATTTTTAATAATGCTAAAAACTAAGACTTCTAGGTATTTTGCGTAATTTTCATTTATACAAAATAAAAAGTTATACATTAAAACTCCTTTTCTATCTTTTTAAGCTCAAAATAAAGCCTAAAAAGTCCGCCCTTATACCAAGTCTTGAAATTTTTAACTATGCAAAGTCCAAATCTATAAGATAAGTGTCTTTTTGCATTTATAACATCTATATAATCATCGCATTTTTCTAATTTTTCAAGCTTTAAACGCGGATTGTGCCTTGAAATTAGCTCATAAATTTTATTTTCTATTTTAGCTGAGAGATAAATTTTTAAAAACGTAAAGATTAAAAAAGTATATTTAAAAGGGCTTTTTGAAGCACGTATCAAAGCAAAACCTAGCCTGTATTCAAGAGAATTTTTAAATCTCTGTATGGCTAAAACCTTGTTATTTTGAAAATTATCCCAAATGCTTTCTAGCTCAATACTTGTATAAAGTGCTAGATCCTCGCATTCTCTGTTTTTAAGCACATTATAAATGGCTCTTAGCTCCTTATCAAAAGCTGGGGTTTTTAAAGCAAAATTCCACCAAGGCTGTCTAAAAATAGAAATGCAAAGTTGGTTTTTGTAAGATTTTAAAAAGGCACTATGCCAAGGCTTTGGACCCTGCAGAAAATGGATTATCTTAGCAGATCTTAAAAGCAAATTATGACTGGCTTCATTTATGTGTAAATTATCATCAAAAAAGCTCTTGCTATAGTATTTATTATGCGGATAAAAATTATAAAGCATAGGAAGTATCATAACCTGATCCTTTGTGCAAAAATTTATAGCACTTTGATCGGGCAAATCTGGCTTGTGAGTGTTTATATACTCTATGGTTTTTTGCTCTAAATTACGCTCTCTCCATAAGGATAAATTTATATACAAAAAGCCTGTATTAAACCATTTGCCAAAATTTGTATGATTTTTAGCTGCTGCTAAAACTTTATCCTTTAAATCTATGCTAAAAATCTCTCTTAAATCGCACAAAACAAACATATCAAGATCAAGACATAAGACCCTTTTTTCATCTTTTAAGACAGAGCCTATTTTAAGGATCAAATTTGATACATAGCTGCCCTTGTAGCTAACTTCAAACTCATCGCAATCTAAGATATGGGTATTTATTTTTATAGGATAAATTTTACTAAGCTCTAGCTCAAGCTGGGCTAGTTTTTTTAAATTTAATTCTCCTATCTTGTCGCTTAATATATGAAAGATATAAGGATCTTTTTTATGAGAAAGCTTTAAATTTGTTTTTAAAACTATGTTATTTATCATAGCTGCGGCAAATTTTATATAAGCTTCATCAGCACAAAAGGCTATATTAAAACTCAAATAAGCTCCTTTGCTCTTTTTTTTTGGCAAAGGCATTTAAAAGATCTTCTTCTTTTTCTAAGAGTAAACAATATCTAAATTTCAAAAAACTTAAATTTTCTAATTTAGAATAGGAAAAATCGCAAAATAAAGAGGCTCTTAAGGCTGTTTTAAAACCCTTAACATGCTTAAAACCTTCCTTAAAAAATTCATAATTATGCTCATTAAAAACCAAGATCAAAGCCCTATCAGACCTAGAGCAAAGCTCGTATTTATCATTAATAAAAAAGAGTTTAAAAAAATCAAGTTTGTCGCTGGTAAAATTACAAGCTAAATTATTTTTACGCAAAAAGGAAAAAATATTTACAAAGCTTTGTGCATATATGTAAGGAAAGGCTAAATTTCTAAAATAAACACCCTCGCACACAAGGGAGGTAAAAAAAATAGATCCTTGCTCTAAAAGCTCAAAGCTAGAGTTTTCAAGCCTAATAAAATCGGCACAAAGCTTTAAAAGATAAGCCTCATCATCACAGAAAAAATACTCAGTATTTTTAGAATTTATTATATTTTTAAGATCTAAGAAGATATTTTTTTCTAATTTTTTTAGTTTAAAAGCCCCGCAAAAATTTGCCTCATTCTTGGAAAGCAAAACAAAATTCAAAAGCCTTTCCTTGCTAATAAAATTAGCAAGTCTAAAAAGAGCCAGTTTAAGATCATCAATGAGTAAAAAATAAACGTCCTTATCATCTATCTTAAACTCTTTTTCGCTAAGTATGACGTAAGCATTTTTTTTAATCGCCTCTTTTATTTCCTCCTCATCATTTGAAAAAAAAGCATAGCTTGATTTTAAATCGCTTAAAGAGCTTGCAAAGCCTAAAACAAAGGAGGTAGAACCCTCATTTAAAACAATTGCTCTTGTTAATTCTATTAAATTACTTATATTCATTAACCGACCAAGGAGCCATTTTTAACTAGCTCATTTGGGCTAAGTAAAACTAAGCTATCTTCATTTTTTACAGAAAGTATCATGCCATCGCTTTCATATCCAAAAATCTTAGCTTTTTTTAGATTGCTTAAGACACAAACTTGCTTTCCTACAAGCTCGCTAGCCTTATAAAATTTAGCTATACCAGAAAGCATTTGCCTTATATCACCATCTCCTAAATCAAGCTTGAATTTTAAAAGTTTTTGACTTCCTTCTATATTTTCGCACTCAAGCACTGTGGCAATTTTTATCTCCACTTTAGCAAAGTCATCTATCTTTATTTTTTGACTATTTTCCTCCTTAGGCTCCTCTTTTACTGCTTGAGTTTTCTCAATCTTTGTAAACAAATTCTCACAAAAATTTAAAGTAAAGTCAAAAAGCAGGTCTTGTTCTACAAGCTTTTTATAGCTTTCATTATCTATCTTAAAATTTAAAGCATCAGCTAGTTTTAGCATACTATCTGGCATTACAGGACTTAAAAGCAAAGAAGTTTTTGCTAGTATGTTAGCACAAAGGCTTATTAAGGCTTGTGCCTTTTCATTTTCTTTATTTTTAATCAAATTCCAAGGCTCATACTTGCTTATGCTTAAATTTGCCACAGACAAAGCCTTAAAAAGCTCCTCTAAATACCTATTAAACTGGATAC
>CASFHJ010000076.1 GCA_949294425.1 uncultured Campylobacter sp. | reverse complement strand
CTCTTCTAAATTTGCAGCATTTAAAATACCTAGTAAAAAGCCTAGAAATAATAAAATCCTTAACATATATATTTAAAATATAGGTATCAAAGAGTCAGAAAAAGTTTTGTTTATATACTCTTTCATATCCTTGCTTTGTAGAACCTCTTTTATTATCTTTGTTTTTTCTGAGTTTAAATCCTCTTTTCTAACAGCTATCACTATGGCATAGTCCTTGTCATTTTCAACAAATAAGCCGTCTTTATAAGGCTTTAAAGAAGCTCCTAAGGCGTAGTTTGCTGGTATCACAGCTATATCCATATCATCAAGCGAACGAGGAAGCTGGGCTGCTTTAAGCGTTTTAAATTTGAGATTTTTTTTGTTTTCAACTATATCTAGTGGTGTTTTTAATGCCTTGTCATTTAGCTTTATTAGCCCAGCCTTTTGAAGTAGTTCTAAGGCTCTACTTTCATTTGTAGGATCATTTGGAATGGAAACTATAGATCCTTGCTTTAACTCATCTAGCTTTTTTATCTTTTTTGAGTATATTGCCATAGGTATTAGTATAACAGTTCCTATGTCTTGTAATTTTGTGCCTTTATTTTTGTTAAAATCATCTAAAAAAGGCTTGTGCTGATATAAATTTGCGTCTAATTCCTTAGTATCTAGGGCTAAATTTGGAGTTATATAATCAGAAAATTCCTTATGTTCTAGCTTATAACCCCTTTTTTCAAATAAGTGTTTTGAATACTGCAAAATCTCAGTATAAGGAGTAGGCGTTGATCCAATCACTATGCTTTTATCACTTGCCAAAAGAATACTTGTAAAAAGAAAAAATATAGCTATCTTTTTCATCATAAAACCTTTTAAAATACAGGTATCAAAGCACCTTGATACTTATCTTTTATGAATTTTTTTACATTCTCACTCTTAACAGCTCTTACAAGAGCCTTTGTTTTTTCGCTATTTTCATTACACTTTTTAACAACTATCAAGTTTACGTAAGGGCTTGACTTACTTTCCAAAAAGACAGAATCTTTTACAGGATTTAAACCAGCATCAAGAGCATAATTTGAATTTATAACAGCAAAATCAACATCATCAAGAGATCTAGGGAGTTGTGCTGCTTTTAATTCTTTAAATTCTATATTTTTTGGATTACTAATTATATCAAGCGGAGTTTTTAACTCACTTTTTTTAAAACTTACTAGCTTTGCACTTTCTATTATATCTAAGGCTCTACTTTCATTTGTAGGATCGTTTGGTATGGCTATTGTAGCCTTATCTTTTATCTCATCTAGGCTTTTATATTTTTTAGAATAAACACCCATAGGAGCTATATGTATACCAGCTACATTTACTAAATTAGTACCTTTGTTTTTGTTAAATTCGTTTAGGTAGGGTATGTGTTGAAATAAATTTGCATCTAGCTCTTCGTTTTCAGTGGCTATATTTGGTAAAGAATAATCATTAAATTCCTTTATCACGAGCTTGTAGCCTTGTTTTTCTAGATTAGACCTAGCAGCTTCTAAAATTTCAGCCTCAAGATTTGGAGTAGCTCCAACTACTATCTCCTTTTCATTTGCAAAAAGAGTTAAAAAACCTAGACTTAGGGCTAAAAATAGCTTTTTCATAATCTTTCCTTTTATTTTTTAGCTTAGAATGCCGGTATCACAGCACCTTTATACTTATCTTCTATAAATTTTTTTACATTCTCACTTTGTAAAGCCTTTATTAAAACCTTTGTTTTTTCGCTATTTTCATTACC
>CASFHJ010000075.1 GCA_949294425.1 uncultured Campylobacter sp. | reverse complement strand
TCTCCAAAGTCATTTATCTTTAAAAGAGAGATAAAGCCCTCGCAGGTATCAAGCACGAAATTTAAATCCCTTTTGGGGCTTAAATCCCCTAAGCTTAGCTCTTTTTTACCGCTTAGAATTTGAGTTATTATGCTTGGGATTATTGCTCTTGCGCTTTGTCTTGGTCCATAGGCATTAAAGGGTCTTGCTATGATAAGTGGCAAATCAAAGGAGTTGTAGTAAGAAAGAGCTAACATATCGGCTGAAATTTTACTAGCAGAATACGGACTTTGAGGCTGAAGAGGGTGTTTTTCATCTATGGGTGTGTAAAGAGCTGTGCCATAAACCTCGCTTGTTGAAGTGTGTATAAATTTACAGCCCTCATTTTTAGCGGCTTCTAGCATGTTTAATGTGCCTTGTATATTTGTATCTACGTAGCTTTTGGGCGCTATGTAGGAGTATGGTATAGCTATTAAAGCGCCTAGATGAAAGATTAGCTCTACATCTTTTACAAGCCTAGTGCAAAAAAAGCTATCTCTTAAATCCCCACTTAGCACTTCCATATCCTTTAAAAGAGGGCTTTTTTCAAGATTCCCGTAAGAATTAAAAGAATTATACTCATTTAAGGCTCTTACCTCAAAACCCTTTTTTACCAAGCTTTCGCACAGATGAGATCCTATGAAACCATTAGCTCCTGTTACTAAAATTTTCAATCCCTTATCCTTTTTGTGTATTTGTGATATTCTAGCTCTAAGTGAGTTTTTAGACTAGAAAAAGCATTGTTTAGCTCTTTTTCAAATAGCTTTGTATTAGCCTGTATAAAGATAAAATAAGAGCTAAGCTCATTTAGCAAAGAAAACATCTTAAGCACAAGTTCTTTTTCATCTTTTGTGATTAGGCATATGATTTTATTTAAGCTTATGTTAAACTGAGTCATGGTGGGCGTTACAAGCTCGTGAAAGGCACCTATATTTTTCTCATCTTCTAAGTAAAGCTTTGTATTTTCAGCCTTTACAAGCAAGGCTTTTAGTTTTTCTTTTATGTTTTCATTATCCTTATCATCAAGCATTTTTTCCATATTTACTTGCAAATCTTTCATATTTTCATCTAAAAAATTCATATAATTTTTAAAATTTTGCTTGATCTTAGATAGCCTGTAAAGAATTTTTAGCTTATACTCATCTTGCTTAGCCTTTGGGTTTTTTTCTAGCATAGGAAGTTCTTTTTGCTTAGCACAAAAAAGCTCTAAAGCCTCTTTAAAAGGCATTTCCTCGCAAAATTTTATCCTAGCTCCGCCCTCAGTGGCGTTTACAACCCTAGACTTGCTAGTTCTTAAAAAGCCTTCTAAATTATCCTTAAACATTAGCCAAACGCTATGAGACTTTACAATACCCTTTCCCCCGTAAGCTTCAAGCTCTATATGCTCGTAGCCCTCACTTTCAAAATTTGAGCCATTTTGATAGTCTTTTGGGTGAGAATGCCCCTCTTTATCGTAGGCAAGATCTTGCCCTATTAAGATAACATTTTTAAACTCTAATCTAAAGGAGGCTGTGTTAAAGCCCAAGACTCCTACATTGCTTTCACCTACTATAAAACCAAGTGCCTTTGGGGTTAGGTAGTAAGATAAATTTAAAGCCTTTGGAATAACTATAAATTTTTTATTTCTTTGCTTTAGGTATTTTATGGCGTTTTTATGAACCACAGCATCTACTATAAAGATAGTGTTTTCATCACCTTTAAAATCATGGTTAAAAAACTCAGCCGTAAGCCTTTCTCTTTCTAGCATGAAAACATAATCAGGTATTATATTTTCTTTCATAAGTATGCTATAAGCAGAGTCAGCACAAAAGATAACTAGCTTTTTTTCATACTCTTTTAGTAGGGCAAGTTGTTTGCTAAGAGAGGGTCCTGTAGAAACTACTACCGCTGTTTCGTTTTTACCTTTTCTTTTTGTGAGTAGCTCTTTGATTGAGTAGTTTTCACACATGTCTTTTATATTGTAAAAATAATTATGAATTCCTTTTAAGGCGTCTATGGGGTCGTTTCCTCTGCTTTTTACATTGTAAGAAAAGCCGTTTAATAAGTGCTTGTTTACCCTTAGAATTTCATCTTTAAATTTAAAATAATACTCACTATGAGGCTCTAGATGATAGCTTCTAGAATTATACAAAAAGATATTTACACCGCAAAGGTTTAAAAAGTCTTGCTCCTCGTAGAATTTAGAGGCTATTAGTATCATCTTTTTACTTTTTAGCTCATTTGAAAAATCTATACTACTAAGTATGCTAAATAATAGCTCTAGCTCATTTTCAAAGATTATTATGTGTCTTAGGTGCTGATTTTGTGCTAGGGTTTTGTATAAGATCCCATTTCCAAAGCCGTAATAATAAAGCACTTGATGATTTATGTATTTTTCATTATAAAGCTTTAGTGAATCTTCAAGCTCTTTTAAGGCATTTTGATACACTAAATCCCCCCCCCGTCTGCTAAATTTATGTCTATTTTATTTGTGCCAAGTATGATTTTAAAAGGGCTTTCTTGCATACTTTTTAAGGCTTTTTTCAGCTTTTCATCGCCTAT
>CASFHJ010000074.1 GCA_949294425.1 uncultured Campylobacter sp. | reverse complement strand
TTTAAATTTCAAGTTATCTGCATCTTTTTTAGATAAATTATCAAAAAAAGCCTTAAACTCTGAAGAATCCTTTGCCAAAGGCGAAAGAAAAAAAGAAAGTTTTTTACTAGAATTTGTGAGTGCAAATCCCACAGGACCACTTCATATAGGACATGCAAGGGGAGCTGTATTTGGCGATACACTAGCAAGGATAGCTAGACATCTGGGCTATAGCTTTGATACAGAATATTATATAAACGATGCTGGAAAGCAGATTTATTTGCTTGGTCTTTCTATATTATTATGCGTTAAGGATATTTTTTTAAAAGAAAATCCTACTAATCCAGAAGAGTATTACAAGGGAGAATATATAAAAGATCTAGCAAAAGAGGCTTTTTCAAGCTTTGAAAAAGAGTATTTCAAAGAGGAAAATATAGAAAATTTAGCACTTTGGGCAAAGGATAAAATGCTTTTAAATATAAAAGATACCTTAGCGAGTGCTAAAATTTATATAGATAAATACCTAAGTGAAAAAACATTTTATAATGATATACAAAACACTATAAATCTTTTAGAAAAAAATAAGGCAGCCTATGAAAAAGATGGAAAAATTTGGTTGCACTCCTCACTAAAGGGCGATGAAAAAGATAGGGTGATACTCAGGGAAGATAAAAGCCCTACTTACCTAGCTGCTGACATAGTTTATCATAAAGATAAGATGAGTAGAGGCTATGATAAGGTGATTAATATCTGGGGAGCAGATCATCATGGATATATAGCTAGAATGAAGGCTGCGATGAGTTTTTTAGGTTTTAACGAAAATAACTTAGAAATAATACTAGCGCAAATGGTTTCCTTGCTCAAAGCTGGTAAACCCTATAAAATGAGCAAAAGAGCTGGAAATTTCATACAAATGCAAGATGTCTTAGATGAAATAGGAAGCGATGCACTAAGATTTATATTTTTAAGTAAAAAATGCGATACCCATCTAGAATTTGATGTAGATGAGCTAAAAAAAGAGGATAGTTCTAACCCTGTATTTTACATAAATTACGCACACGCTAGGATAAATCAAGTCTTTTTAAAGGCTAAAAAAACAAGAAAAGATACAATAAATGCTGATATAAAGCTTTTAGATGATAAGGCTTTAAATTTACTTTTTGAAGCCTTAAATTTAGAAAGTGTCTTAAGTGATTGCTTTGAAAGCAGATCCTTGCAAAAACTAAGTGATTATTTAAAAAATTTAGCCTCCTTATTTCACAAATTCTATAATGAAAATAGAGTTTTAGGAAGCAAAAACGAGGACTCCTTACTAAAGCTCTTTGCAGTAGTAAGCCTTAGCATTAAGACAGGATTTTCACTCATGGGCATAGAGGCAAAAAATAAAATGCAAAGCCAAAACTAAAAGTCAAAAAGCTCTCCAAGCCAACTTTCTTTTTTCTTTCTCTTATAATAATGATCGTTATAATGGCGATCATCTTGTGCGTAATTTGTCCTAGCATAGCCTTGCTGAGAAGATGAATTTCTTTCTATTATCTTATCAAGCTCACCTCTATCAAGCCATACACCACGACACTTAGGACAATAATCTATCTCTACTCCATTTCTATCACTCATTACTAAATCCACAGAACAAACCGGACAAAGCATAAATTCTCCTTTAATTTTTTCTAGGATTTTACATAGAAATTCTAAACCCTTAAAAACAATTACGCTTAAAAACGATAAAAATACCTCTTTTATGAAAAAGTCTTGCTAAAACTGATAAAAACTTAAGGGCTTTTGACTCTACAAGCTTTTTAAAAGAACTTGATAGATTAAAGGGCTTTGTCTTTGAAAGCAAAGCAGCAAAGGACTTAACTTCAATCTTTTTAGATACAAGTAAAGAGGATAAAACTTATACAAGAAAGTGCAAGTAAATTTTAATGCATAGATTTTCAGGAGATAAACAAATCAAACAAGAGATTCCTATGAAATCTTAGATATGCTTGAAATGAAAGAGCCACCCTTTAAGCCTTTTGAAAAAAATGATGTTAAATATTCTTATTTAAAAAGATAGTGATGATGCTTATTTTGCATCTATTTTAGAGCTTAAGGGCTGTGTTTCACAAGGATATAGCTATAAAGAGGCTTTATCAAATATAAAATAAGCAAGAGAGTTTATTTAGAAAGCCTTTAAAAAAATGAAAAATGAGCTAAATTTCTGCTTTATTATTAAAATATCTTATATTTTTTTAAAAAGTATGTTAAGATTTTAATAAATTTTTAGCCTTGGATAAGTAATGCAAAGTCAAAAAAAATCACAAAAAACCATACAAAGACAAGAAAAGATAAAAGAAATAGCCCTTAAGCATTTTCTAAGTAAAGGATATGAGGCGACAAATTTAAAAGATATAGTAAAAGAATCAGGAGGCTCTTTATCCAGCATATATGAAACATATAAAAATAAAGAAAATTTATTCCTAGAAATAATCAAACAAAGAGTTCAAAAAGATGAAAAAAACATAGAAGAAATAATTAAACCCGACAAGTATGAAGCAAAAGAGTTGCTTTTAAAACTAGCAACTTACATGGTTGATCTTTACAATAGCGAAGATGATACAGCCTTAATGAAGATACTTTTTTCACAAATTTATAATAAAAATAGCAATATGATAAAACTTCTTAAACAAATAAATAAAAACACCTGTTCAAATATGCTAAGAGATTTATTTGCTTCATCAAAAGATGAGTTTGTATCAAAAAATGCAGAGCTAATATCGCATATGTTTTTTGACTTCATAGCAAGACACTGCTTTTTTAGAAGAATCATTATGGATAAAGAAAAAATGAGTCCTGAAGAAAGGAAAGAATTTATAGATTTTATACTTAACTTTTTTATGCGGCTTTTTAAAAATTAACCTTATATTAACTAAATAACTGATAGAATACTTTCTTATATTTTGTAATATTCATTACAAAAAAATTTCAAGCCTAAAAAGAGGAATTTAAATATGTCTAAAAACTATATATTACTTTTTTTGCCAATACTTTTTTTGGTATCTTGTTCTGAGCCACCTAAACCACCACAAATGCCCCCACAACCAGTAAGCACACTTAGTGCAAAGGCAGAGGATATAAAACTAAGCTTTAAATATCCTGCCATTTTAAGTAGTGATAAAGACGTGCTTTTAAGACCTAAGGTAAGCGGTCAAATAGTTCAAAAGCTTTTTACAGAGGGTGAGTCAGTACTAAAAGATCAGGTTCTTTTTCAAATAGAGCCAGACAAATACCAAGCAGCCTTAGACATAGCAAAAGCCTCTCTTTTAGTGGCACAGGCTGACTTTGAAAACGCAAGAAAAGATTATAGCAGAAATAAGGTTTTAATAGAAAAACAAGCTATTTCACAAAAAGAATACGATACATCACTTGCCCTTTTTAATAGCGCGCAAGCAAATGTTGAAAGTGCCAAGGCACAGGTAGCTAATGCCAAGCTAGATCTTGATTACGCAAGTATTAGAGCACCTTTTGATGGCATGGTTGGAGATGCCTTAGTGGACATTGGAGACTATGTGAGTGCTAGCTCAACAGAACTTGTAAGAATAACAAATTTAAATCCCATCTTTGCAGACTTTTATATTTCTGATGTTGAAAACCTAAATTTCAATAGAAATTTATCAACTGGAGCTTGGGAACTTAAAGATCTAAATGTAAAAATATCTGTCTTAGGAGAGGACATAACAGGTAAGCTATATTTTGTGGACTCTGTGATAGATGAAAGAAGTGGAAGTATAAAGGCTAAGGCTGTCTTTGATAATAATAACTCAAAGCTTGTTCCAGGAACTTTTACAAATATAACAACAGATGCTTTCATACAAAAAGGCGGCTTTAAAATTCCTCAAATAGCACTTTTGCAAGATCAAAAAAATACCTTTGTTTATGTCGTGGTAGATGGCAAGGTTGCAAAAAAAATAGTAAATATAGTATACCAAACAAATGACTTTGTTGTAGTAGATAAGGGACTTAAAGATGGAGATAAAATCATACTAGATAACTTCAAAAAGATAAGACCGGGTGCTGCTGTGCAAGAAGTTGGGAGCAAATAATGTTTTCATCTTTTTTTATAAATAGACCAGTATTTGCAGCTGTTGTAGCCATAATTATATCTCTTGCTGGTGGTATAGCTATGCTTTCTTTACCAGTCGAGCAATACCCCTCTTTAACTCCACCAACGGTAAGTGTTGCAGCTACCTATACTGGAGCTGATGCAAAAACCATAGCTGAGGTTGTAGCCATACCAATAGAAGATGCCATAAATGGTGTTGAGGATATGATATATATGGAAACAACAGCTTCATCATCTGGCACACTAAGAATGACAATATATTTTAACATAGGCTCTGATCCAGATCAAAACACTATAAATATAAATAATAGAATTTCAGCAGCTACAGCAAAGCTGCCAGAGGAAGTTAGGAGGCTAGGTGTTACCGTTAGAAAGGCTTCTTCTGACGCTTTAGGTGCTATAACCCTTTCTTCAACAGATGGATCTATGGACGCTACCGATATATACAACTATGCCTTGTTAAATGTTTTAGATGATATAAAAAGAATTCCAGGAGTTGGTGATGCTAACGCTATTGGAAATAAAAACTACTCTATGAGAATTTGGCTTAATCCTGATTTGCTTAATAAATACCAAATAACATCAGCAGAGGTAATATCTGCGATAAATGAGCAAAATGCCCAGTATGCCACTGGAAAGATAGGAGAAGAGCCTGTTGAAATGAAGTCTCCTTATGTGTATTCTATAAATATGCAAGGTAGACTAAAAACCCCGCAAGAATTTGCAAATGTAATACTTAGGGTAAATGAGGACAAGTCCTTTTTAAGGATAAAAGACGTAGCAGATGTTGAAATAGGCTCTCAACAATACGTCTCTCAAGGTAGAATAGACGGAAATGATGCCGTGCCTATAATGATAAATTTACAATCTGGAGCTAATGCCTTGGAGGTTTCAAAACTAGTTAAGGCTAAGATGCTTGAGTTATCGCAGAATTTCCCTGAAGGACTTAGGTATGATATGCCTTATGATACCACAACCTTTGTTTCTGAATCCATAAAAGAGGTGATAAAAACCTTCGTTGAAGCTCTTGTTTTGGTTGCCTTGGTTATGTATATGTTCTTAAAAAACTTCCGCTCTACTATCATACCTTTAATAGCCGTACCTGTTTCCTTGCTAGGAACTTTTATAGGAATTTATATACTTGGCTTTAGTATAAACTTACTTACACTTTTTGCCCTTATACTTGCCATAGGTATAGTG
The DNA here is from genome assembly GCA_949294425.1 of uncultured Campylobacter sp. Lineage (GTDB taxonomy): Bacteria > Campylobacterota > Campylobacteria > Campylobacterales > Campylobacteraceae > Campylobacter_D. The sequence goes on along the minus strand of CASFHJ010000074.1, from coordinate 4,437 downwards.
GTTGATGATGCTATTATAGTTGTTGAAAACATAGATAGAATCATGCACGAAGATGATAAAATATCCATAAAAGATGCAGCGATAGAGTCTATGAAAGAGATAACCTCTCCAGTTATATCCATAGTGCTTGTTTTAAGTGCAGTTTTTATACCCGTTTCTTTTACAGGCGGCTTTGTGGGACAAATTCAAAAACAATTTGCCTTAACTATGGCTATATCCGTTGCAATTTCTGGTTTTATAGCTCTTACCTTAACCCCTTCTTTATGTGCCTTATTTCTAAAAAGAAATGAAAGTAAGCCTTTTAAGATAGTGCAAAAATTTAATGACTTCTTTGACTATAGCACTATCATTTTTACAAAAGGAGTTAGATTTGTCCTAACTCACATAAAAAGTGCCCTTCTTGTCTTTGTGCTTATGCTTGTTGCTATATATGGGCTTTTTAAGGTAGTTCCTAACTCCTTAGTTCCAGCTGAGGATCAAGGCTTTATAATGGCGATTACAAATTTACCTCCTGCCTCCTCTTTGCATAGAACCATAGACTATATAGACTCTTTATCCAAGGATTTAGTGCAAAATCCAGTCCTAAGTAGCTATATGTCCATGATGGGCTTTGACTTATTTACAAGCTCTTTAAAAGAGAATGCCGGAGTGCATTTTATCAATATGAAAGATTTTAAAGAAAGAGATATAAGCTCCTTTGAATTAGCACAGCAACTAAATATGAAATACTTTTTAAACCAAAAAGCACAAACCTTTTTCTTAACCCCTCCTCCTATACAAGGTCTTGGGCTTACCGGTGGCTTTGATATGTTTTTACAAAATAGAAGCGGTAAAAGCTACGAACAAATAAAAGAAGATGTAGATAAGGTGGTAGCAGCAGCAGCTCAGAAAAAGGAATTAACTCAAGTTACAACGACACTTGATACAGGCTTTCCGCAGTTTCATTTAGATATAGATAGAGACAAGATAAAATATTACAATCTAAATTTACAAGATATATTTACAACCATTTCATCTACCATAGGCTCTTACTATATAAATGATTTTTCAATGCTTGGAAAGAATTTTCAAGTGAATGTTAGAGCTAGGGGAGATTTTAGAAACACACAAGAAGCTCTTAAAAATATCTTTGTTCGATCAACAGATGGCTCTATGGTAGCTTTAAGCTCTGTTCTTAGCCTAAGAAGAAGCATAGGTCCTGATGATGTTAAAAGATTTAATCTCTTCCCAGCAGCACTTGTAAGAGGACAAGCAGCAAATGGATACACCTCAGGACAGGCTATACAAGCCATACAAGAGGTCGTAAAAAGCACTCTTGGCGATGATTATACCATAGCTTGGTCTGGTTCAGCCTATCAAGAAGTAACTAGTTCTGGGGCTGGAAAAATATCCTTTGCGCTTGGACTTATCTTTGTGTTTTTAATACTTGCAGCACAATATGAAAGATGGTTAATGCCTTTAGCCGTAGTAACAGCAGTGCCATTTGCTGTTTTTGGATCCTTACTTTTGGTATGGATAAGAGGTCTTGATAATGACATATATTTTCAGACTGGCTTGTTATTACTAATAGGTTTATCGGCTAAAAACGCCATATTGATAGTAGAATTTGCAATGGAAGAGCATTTAAAAAAGGCAAAAAGTATATTTGATGCCTCCATAGAAGCGGCTAAATTAAGATTTAGACCTATTTGTATGACCTCTTTGGCATTTTGTCTTGGTATAGTGCCACTATTTTTTGCTACAGGTGCAGGAGCTGCCAGTAGACATGCCTTAAGCACGGGGCTTATAGGGGGTATGATAGCAGCTTCTACCTTGGCATTATTTTTCGTGCCTTTATTTTTCTACTTATTAGAAAGTTTTAATGAATGGCTAGATAAAAAGAGAGGTAAGACAAATGTTGTTACACACTAAGATTTTTATAATACTATCATCTTTTTTTCTGTTGTCCTGCTCTTTAACACCATCTTACAAAGAGCCTGATGCCAGATTCAATCCAAATATAAATATGAGCGAGTGTATAAAAAGTGGGGGCAGGGATTGCTCTCCTTTTAATTCAAACACGGAGATAAAATTTGATGAGCAATGGTGGAAGGTATTTAACGATAAGGACCTAAATATGCTCGTTGAAAAGGCTTTAAAGAATAATACCGATTTAAGAATAGCCTTTATAAATTTTGAAAAAGCAGCACAAACTCTTGGTATAGACAGAAGTGATTTACTACCAAAACTAGACGGACAAGCTGGGCTAAATAGAAGTAGCCTTGGTAGAACAAGTGCTAATAATATGAGCAATAAAAGACAGACCTCAAATTCCTTTGATATGGGCTTAAATTTAAGCTATGAGCTTGATTTATGGGGTAAATACAGAGATGGATACCTTGCTTCAAGTAGGGCTTATGAGGCTTCTATATATGATTATCAAAGCTCAAAGCTTAGTCTGGTTTCAAACGTGGTTAAGATGTATTTTAATGCTATAAATTTAAATTCACAGCTAAAAATACTAGAACAAACCCTTGATGATTATCAAAAAAGCTATGAGCTAAACAATGAGCTTTATAAAATGGGCACTATAAGCGAGTATGAATTATATAGCTATAAGGCACAGCTTGATGCGGCAAAAGCACAGCTAGAAACAGCTAGGGCAAATAAAGATAACAATGATAAGGCTTTAATGATTCTAGTTTCATCAAATTTAGATGATATTTTATATTCCACATCAAACAAGCTTGATATAGAATCTTTTAAGATAGAATTGCCTCAGGGCATAAGCTCTGAAATTTTGCTACAAAGACCAGATATAGCAGCAGCCCTAAAAAAACTAGAGCAACAAAACTATCTAGTAGGAGTGGCTAGGACTGCTTATTTGCCGGATATATCTTTAACTGGAATGCTAGGCTTTGGTAGCTCTGAACTTAATAATTTAATGCAGGGCTCAAGCTTTACTTGGAATGCAGGAGCAAATGGAGTTATGCCTATATTTCGCTGGGGAGAGATAAGATATAATGTAAATTTAGCTAAACTTGCTAAAGATGAGGCTTATTTAAATTATGAAAATATCTTAAAAAATGCCCTTGGAGAGGTGAGAACTGCTCTTGTAAATAGAGAAATGGCTTTTAATAATGAAAAAAACTATGCAGAGCTTTTAAAATCACAAGAAAGAATATACGAGTTGGCACAAATAAGATATGAAAACGGAAATAGCTCTTTAAATGATATGTTAGATGCTAGAAGAAACTATCTAAACGCAAAACTAAGCTATGAGAGCTCTGTTTACATTCTACTTAGCTCTGTGGTTGATATAATCAAAGCCTTTGGAGGCGGCTTTGATAAGGAAAAGGATTATGAAGATTCTATGTCAAGGGATATGCTAAATTTAGAGATGAGTTTTAGAGACTAAGTCCAGCTAAGCTTAAATTCGCTGCCTTTTTCTGGCTCTGAGAGGCAGCTTATTTTTATATTATATTCCTTACATATATTTTTAACCAGATTAAGCCCTATACCAAAGCCGCCTTGATCTTTATTAAAGCGGGTGTATCTATCAAAGATTTTTTTTATTTCTTTTTCATTTATACCGCAACCACTATCTTTTATGCTAAGGGTATTAGCTCTTAGCATAAGTTCTATAAAACCGCCTTTTTTATTGTATTTTATGGCGTTGCTTATTAGATTATCAAAAAGCTTATTTATCTTACTTCTATTAGCAAAAATAAAGCTTTTTTCATCAAGTTCGCTCTTAACACTAATATTTTTTTGTTCAAAAAATAGCTTAAAATACTCAAGTCTTTCTTCTATCATTTCCTTTAAATTTATGCTTTCTTCTTTACTATCCATAGAGTGTTCAAAGGTGTAAAAGACAAGGTCAGAATAAGTTTGTGAAAGCGTTTTAGCAGCCAATTTCATACGCTTAAATTTTACTATATCTATATCTTTTAGTTGTTGCTCTAATCTTTCTATACTAAGTAATATCACGCTTAGAGGGGTATTTATTTCGTGAGTAAAGTCCTTGATAAAAGAATTTAACATCTTTATCTTGCTTTCCAAAGGTTTTAGAGCTATTTTTATGAGTATATAAGAGATTAAAGATATCAAAATGAAAGAAAATAAAGCACTTAAAAAAACCTTTAATCTTATCATATAAAGATCGTTTCCAACAAATTCTCCCTCTATAAAGGTTCTTAGCTGACCATTTTCTATAAGTTTTTCTTGGACATAAGAAAAATTGTCCTCTTGAGTGTTTATGTAATAATTAGACGTATCCATAGGTGCAACAAAAAAAGCTCTATCCCTATAAATGCCTCTATTGCTTTTGGAAAGATTAAAATCTTTAATATCAAAAGAAAGAGAAGAACAAAGCAAATTTTCTCCATCACTGATAGCAAATTTAACACTAGAAATCACTGATATATCGCTACAAAGCTCACTTGGTGGTATGTATTT